>CAYNBX010000038.1:0-11212 GCA_964395505.1 uncultured Bacteroidales bacterium
ATTTTATAAAATCTTTAGATATAGGGGGAAATCGGGAGATAAAAGAATTAAAAAATGCCAGGATTAAATATCAGGGGGATTTTGTGGGCCCACCTGGACTCGAACCAGGGACCACTTGATTATGAGTCAAGTGCTCTAACCAACTGAGCTATAGGCCCAAATAAATTTACTAAATATTATTTCTCAAAAATTAAAAAGCAAAATTACATATTTATATATAAAATACAATAAGTTTTTTTTTAATAATTTTAAATTTATAAATCAATGATAACTAATAATAACTTGCATAATATACAATCTAAACCAAAAATTGATAATAAAAAAATAAGGAATATAATTTTTGATTTTGGCGGAGTTATTATAAATATCGATTATAGTGCAATTGTTAAATCCTTCAGAAAACTAGGGATTAAAAATTTTGACACTATTTATTCTCAATCTAAACAAATACCCCTTTTTGATGATTTTGAAAAGGGTTTCATCTCTTCTTATGAATTTAGAAATCAAATCAGAAAAATTACACATTTAAATGTTGCAGACAAAGTAATAGATAAAGCCTGGAATTCAATTATTCTGGATATACCAGATAAAAGAGTAAAATTATTAGAGAATATTAAGAATAACTATAGAACTTTTATGCTTAGTAATACCAATGAAATACATTATAATGTTTATACGGATAATTTCAAAAAAAAATATGGATATAAAAATTTCTCAGAACTTTTTGAGAAAGCCTATTTTTCTTTTAAATTAGGGATGAAAAAACCACATAAAGAAATTTTTGAATATGTTTTATATCAGAATAATCTTATTCCTGAAGAAACTTTATTTATTGATGATTCTGCTCAAAATTTTGATGAAGCTAAAAAGATAGGGATACAAACATATTATATAAAAAAAGAAGAAGACATCACAGATATTTTTATTGATAATAAATTGTCAATAGGAATAAGATAATCTACAAGTTTAGGATAGACAATAAAAAGATATTATTTCATAAATTTATTCAACAGTAACAGATTTGGCAAGATTTCTCGGTTGGTCAACATTGCATCCTCTCATAACAGCTATATGATAAGAAAGTAATTGCAAAGGTATTACAGCCAGTAAAGGAACTAATATTTCATCAGTTTCAGGAATTTCAATAAAAGAATCTGCAAGTTTTTTAACAGACTTATCACCTTTTGTAACAACAGCAAAAACTTTCCCGTTTCTTGCTTTCACTTCCTGTATATTACTGATGATTTTTTTATAAGTTCCGTTATTATTGGTAGCAACAACAACAACAGGCATATTCTCATCAATCAAGGCAATAGGTCCATGTTTCATTTCTGCTGCAGGATAGCCTTCCGCATGTATATAAGAAATTTCTTTTAATTTTAAAGCGCCCTCTAAAGCGACAGGGAAATTATAACCTCTGCCTAAATATAAAGCATTATGAACATCTTTAAATTTCTTTGCAATATTTATTATCTCATCATTTGATTTTAAGATTTCTTTTACTTTCTCTGGTATTAAATCTAACTCGCGGATTATTTTATTAAACCTTTGCTTTGAAATTGTATGTTTTTCTATTGCAATAGAAAGAGCCATTAAAGTTAAAATTGTAACTTGAGCAGTAAATGCTTTTGTTGAAGCCACTCCAATTTCAGGTCCGGCATGAGTATATGAACCAGCATGAGTGTTTCTTGGTATAGAAGAACCAACAACATTACATATACCAAGTATTATAGCTCCTTTTGATCTGGCTAATTTAATAGCTGCAAGTGTATCAGCAGTTTCTCCGGATTGTGAAATAGCAATAACAATATCATCCTTATTAATAATAGGCTTTCTATAGCGAAATTCTGAAGCATATTCAACTTCAACAGGAATTCTGGTAAGGTCTTCTAATAAATATTCTCCTACAAGTCCTGCATGCCATGATGTTCCACAAGCAACAATGGTAATCTTTTTAGCATTTACTAAATTTTGCTTATAATCCCTTATACCTCCTAAACGAACTATTCCTTTTTCTATATTTAGTCTTCCCCTCATACTATCTCTGATCGAACGGGGTTGCTCATAAATTTCTTTAAGCATAAAATGAGGAAAACCATCTTTCTCCAAAGCACTAAGATTCATCTCCAACTTCTGTACATAGGGATTTTTATCTTTATTTTTTATTGTTTTTATTTTTAATTTATGATTTCTTTTAATGATAGCAATCTCCTCATCATTCAAATATACAACGTTTTTTGTATATTCAATGATAGGTGAAGCATCAGAAGCAATATAAAAATCGTCTTTACCTATGCCAATCACTAAAGGGCTGCCTTTTTTAGCAGCAAGCAGCATATCAGGTTCATCTTTTGAAATAAGCACAATTGCATAAGCACCAACAACTTGGTTCAAAGCTAAACGAAGAGCTTCAACTATATCTACCTTTTCATTAATATAAATGTCTTCAATTAAATATATTAAAACTTCCGTATCTGTTTCACTGACAAATTTATAACCTCTATTCTTTAATTCTTCTCTTAATGGGATATAATTTTCAATTATGCCATTATGAATAATTGCAAGTTTTTTTGATTGAGAAAAATGAGGATGAGCATTAATAATATTAGGCTCGCCATGTGTTGCCCATCTCGTATGAGCAATTCCAATATTACCATCTAAATTTTTACCTTTCACATAATTTTCTAAATTAGAAACTTTCCCCTTAGTTTTATAAATTCTTAAGCTTCCATTTAAAATTGCTACACCTGCACTGTCATAACCCCTGTATTCTAAACGGTGTAATCCTTTGATAAGTATTGGATATGCCTGCTTTGGTCCAATATACGCTACAATTCCACACATATCTTAAATAATATTAATAAATCAATTAATATATCATACAAATATATATACAAATTTTAAGAAATAAAATAAAAAATAAAAATATTTTTCAAGCTTTATAAATGTAAGAGTATTCGCAGTAAAATAATTAATATTCGTTCAATGACAGTGAGAAATATTTTTTATCTAAATTATCAAAATATATAAGGTAATACAAGAAAAAATGAAATTTCAATTTTCAACTTGAGCATTATAAAGTAATCAATCTTTCATAAATCAAATTTAAACTCAAAAACAAGAATGCAGATTATATCATTTTGAAAGATGATCAGGGATTATTTATTCTTTAAGTTCAGTATAAATTAATTCTAATTTTGATCTGTCTGAAAATTGTATAGGGGGATTAGGAGAGGGGCCAATCAATACGGCTCTGTTGGCTTTTATTGACCTTCCTGAGACTATTAAATATAAACCGTAATCTTCTTCACCTTTAAGTAGTTTTTGAATATACCTTGTTATTCTAAAGCGATATTCATTATTAATAGAATCACAGGTGCCGCCAAAATATTCATCTCCTTCATATTTATCTGCAAGGTTTTCATATTTGCCGTCTTTATCTAATTTAACCAATGCTAATACAAGTGGGGCTTCGTATTGTGATAAATCTGTTTTATTTATATTTATAACTAATTGTGCTTTGTTTATTGCTATTTTTTCTGAATTAAACCAATTTTTAATAAATGGAAACATGATTTTTGTTTTAACACCAGCCATTGATTGAAGATAAAGATTATTATTGCCTAAGCCAGTATCACCGTTTATCACCTGTTCTTTAAAATACTGGTCTGCATCTGTATAGCCGTAATGATTAAAATTGGTGTAACGAGCGCAATAATTATTAATAACAAAATCTAATTTAAGAGAGTCGTTATCTTTGTTACTATAATAAATCGTCATTTTGGAAGAAGATGATACTAAGTTAAAATATAAAATAGCTCCTTCTCCTTTAATATTTACAGGCTCAGTTGTTATATATAATCCTTTAATAAATTTAACAAAATTGTCATTGTCAGAAAGATCTGTTTTTGCTGCATTTAAAATCTTGTTACCAAAATCAGGATTAATTGAGCTGAGATTAATGCGTAATTCAGGGGCATATTTTACGCTGTCAATCATCACACTATCATTTGGTTTTGGGGTAAATACAAAATTTGTTATTTCATTAGCCTGATCAAAAGCCAAATTTTGATTTGAATAATAAGAGGTATCTCTGTACATATCCTCAGTAATTTCATATACTTTTAAAGTTTGAAGAGTTGTAGTATCACCGTAATAACCTTCATAAACCAGAGTTAATACCAGTGAATCAAGTTGTGGATTTTCACCAAAATCAACGTCAGATTTTGACAGATGTAATTGAGTATAAATACTTGCAGTGCATTTGCCAAAAACCGGATCGAAATAACTTCCAAGTAAACTCAAACTTGTTTCATTTGTTTTTATTGAATCTTCTAATTTTGAATAGGAAACCATTGTGGTTGTGTCATTATATTTAACATTTAATTTATCATTAGGAGCTTGTAAATTCAATCCTATTTCGTCTGGCTCTTTATTACAAGAAATTGTAAAAACAATAATTATATTTATTATAATAATAAATAATATTTTATACTTTGATTTTATTTTTCTCAACTTGATTTTCTTATTTGAAATTAAATAAATGACAGGACTTTACTATATAATGTGTTTATTGAGCTAAAATTTTATCATAAAAATTAGAATAAGCATCAATATAATTATCCATTGATTGATATTCAAGAATAGGTTTATGAATTTGTTTTAAATAAGCTTCAATTTCCGGATTAACTTGTTCACTACCCATAATCAAAGCATCTGAAAAATCAATAGCACTTTTGATCATACTAACATAATCTGCATTTTTATAATATTTTAGATCCTTATTAGTTATCCCTTCAATTTTAATTTTTTTGTGAAAATCTTTATTGAAACTTGCATTTATATGTTCGTCATAAATTGAAGATATTACTTTTGAATCGCTAAAGAGAGGGTTGTCTTTAAATGCTTTTTTAATGTACAAAGGTACCAGGCTTGACAACCAACCATGACAATGGACAATATCAGGAGCCCATCCCAATTTTTTTACAGTTTCCAAAACACCTCTTGAAAAGAAAATAGCTCTTTCATCATTATCTTTAAAAAATTTATTGTTTTTGTCTGTGAAGATAAACTTTCTTTGAAAATAATCTTCATTATCAATAAAATAAACTTGCATTCTCGCGGGCTGTATAGAAGCAACTTTGATAATAAGTGGATGATCCATATCATCAATTATTAAGTTCATTCCAGAAAGTCGTATTACTTCATGAAGTTGATTCCTTCTTTCATTGATACACCCAAAATGCGGCATAAATGTTCTTATTTCTCTCCCCCTTTCCTGAATGCCTTGCGGCAGATAGCGACCTATAATACCCATAGGAGTCTCTTTTAAGTAAGGAAAAATTTCTTGCTCAACAAATAAAACTTTTACTTTCTCCATAACTATATGTATTTTTTATATTTAACAAATTGCAAAGTTAATAAAAATTTGCCGAATTTTCAATTCCTCAATATAATTTATTGAAAACTTATTTTTTTTTGCAATTCTAACGCTTAAAAATTTATATTTATTTTATCTAAATATAAATTAAGATTATAAGGCACTAAATGCTTTGCTTAGTTTTTTTAAAAAAGAATTTAAAAATTTATATTAAAATAATCTAAATTTTAATAATAAAATCAAATATTTTTTATTTAAACTTTTATCAAATATATTTATTTAATATAAATTTGTCCACAAAATAGAAAATAATTTAATTATAACAAAATTAGAATATTAGAAACAATAATTTACTAAAAAATGTATAAGATAACAAAACATCCTATTTTAGATATCAAATTAGAGGAACCGGGTAAAAAAGTATTTTTTTTATATAAAGGCAAAAAAATAGAAGGAGAGACAGGTAAAACAATAGCCGCAGCACTACATCAAGCAGGTTATCCAATACACAGTCATAGTTTAAAAAACAGAGAAAGGAGCCTTGAGTGTGGTATTGGTAAATGCGGAGCTTGCGAAATGCTTGTTGATGGAAAGGTAAAAAGAATTTGTATTACAAAAGTTGATGGCGTAAAAGAGGTTAAAGAAATACCTAAAAATTATAAACCGAAAACAATTGAATATACAAAAAAAGAAGCTGTAAAAGTATTTAAAACAAAAGTTGCTATTATAGGAGCAGGTCCTGCAGGACTTGCCTGTCGTGAAGAATTAAACAATCATAATATAGAAAATATTGTGGTCGATAATAACAGTAAAATTGGTGGACAATTCATTATGCAGACCCATCAATTTTTCTTTTTTGAAAAAAAAAGGAAATATGGTGGGATGCGAGGATTTGATATTGCTAAGACTTTAGGTGGAGAAAATCATAATGGCATTTTTTTAGATTCTACTGTTTGGGATATCTTAGAGGGAGGTCGTCTTGCTGTTAAAAATATTAAAACAGAAGAAATATATTATATTGAATCTGAATTTTTAGTTGTTTCAACTGGAGCTATTCCTTTTGTACCTGCTTTTGAAAATGATGATATTCCAGGTGTTTATACTGCTGCAGTTATTCAAAAAATGATGAATATTGAATTTACTTTATTAGGTAAAAACATTTTAACTGTTGGAGCAGGTAATATAGGCTATTTAACTTCATACCAATTAATGCAGGCTGGAGCAAAAGTAAAAGCAATAATTGAAGCAATGCCTCATGAGGGCGGCTTCCCTGTTCAGGCAAATAGGGTTAGACGCTTAGGCATTCCAATAATGACTTCTAAAACACTTGTAAAAGCTATACCTGATAAAGCTCATACAAAAGTAACAGGTGCTGTTATTGCTGATTGTGAGAATTTTAAACCAATTCCGGGTACAGAAAAAATTATAGACGGAATTGATGCTATTAATGTTTGTACCGGTTTAATTTCTGACAACTCGCTGCTAATAAAAGGTAAAGAAGTATTCGGGAGAAAATGTTACGGAGCAGGTGATTCAATAAGAATTGGTGAAGGTACAAGTGCAGTTCTAAGAGGCAAACAAGCAGCTTATGAGATTTTAAAAGATATTGGGGCTCATTATAATTACAAAGATTATCTTGATATATCCAAAGAATATATTGATTCACAGCAAGAACCCGTGATGGTTCAAGAAAAACCTTCTCTACCCTCTAAAGAACGTATGGAAAAACCTTTTGTTATTATAGATTGCTTATATGGTTTTGCTTGCAATCCCTGCGTTTTCTCTTGTCCTTATGGTGCAATAACAAAAACATCTACCAGCTCTATACCTGTTGTTGATTATAAGAAATGCGTTGGTTGTATGAAATGCGTAACTCATTGTCCAGGTTTGGCAATTTTTGGTTATAATATAAAAAAAGACTGGCTGTTTTGTCCCATTGAATATGAAGTTGAAGAAAAATCCAAAGTCTTCATTGTGGACAATAATGGTAAGAAATTAGGTAATGGTATTGTTGAAAAAATTCAAAAAAAAGAAAATAAAACAAATCTTGCCAGAGTAAAATCTTTAGATGTTCATGGAGAAGATTTATTAAAAGCAAGAGGTTTTATTTTAAAAGAAAATTATCCAGAGCCGATTGAATTTAAAGCTGTTAAAAAAATTCCTTCCAAAGAATATATTTGTCATTGTGAGGATGTCACTCTGGATGATATATTAAAGATTGTTGGCAATAGAGATTTTGTTTCCATTGATGAGATTAAACACACCACGCGTTTAGGCATGGGAGCTTGTCGCGGTGCAAGATGTGTAAAGAGATTAAAACAAGTTTTAGGCAGTAGGGGAATCAAAGTTATAGATGAAGTTACACCAAGAGGACCAATGTCAAATCAGGTTAAGATTGGGCAATTGTATCCAATAGATATACAAGAGAAGACAATAGCCTTAAATAACCAAGAATCACCAAAAATAATTAAAACAGCTTCATTAGTTGCTGGAGGTGGTATGGCTGGAAGTTCTGTGTTCAGATATTTAGCAGAAGCAGGGCTAAAACCTGTTTTAATTAATTTTGCTCATGGGGCTTCGTGGAGAAATATTGCAGGTGGTCGTCCAGGATTCAGCATCCCTGAACTTGCTGATATTGCAGCTCATAACTACGAATTATTCAAAGAACTTCAAAATATTAGTAACATTAATTTAGAACCAACAAGATATATAACTTTTGCATCAGACCAGGCAACTTATGAAATACTTGAAAAATCAAAAGCCTGGTCAGATTCTTATATGATAGAACCCAAAGACTTCCAGAAGGAAATCTCTACGGGTATAAATACAAAATTAGACACTTATATATCTGCTCTTGTCACAAAAGGATGCTGGCAATCTACACCAGGATTAACAATTGATTTAATAAGAAAAATAGGAATTCAAAAGGGAGGAAAAATTCTTGAAGATTGCAAATTAATTGACCTTGAAAAAATCGGTAATACATACAAAGTATTAGTCCAAAATCACAATAAAGAATATGTTGAATATCATACCAATTTGTTTGTAAATGCTTTAGGGCAAGAAGCCAATAAATTCTCTAAAAAAATAGGTATAGATATGGGTTTATATCCTATAAAACATCAGGCGTTTATAACTCAAAGACTGCCCTATTTAGGCATAAATAACAATGCTTTAGATATGCTTATTGATAGAAGAGTTTACAAAGGATTTTCAGCAGTATTTGGACAGCAATTACGTGAAACAGGTCAGATAATAGGTTGTGCTTCTCCAGCTGTTGAACCTTTACAAGCCAACAAAAATCTAAAAGTAAATGATAAGGATTTCCTTGAAATAATTTCAGAAGTGTTCATTAACTGGATACCAGAACTATCTGCTGCCAATCTACAAGCTATCTGGTCTGGCTATTATATTGAACCGCGAATGATCATTGACCCTGAGTTAGGATTGTTCGTGGGGTTAAAGGGCCATGGATTTATGCTAAGTCAATATCTTGCCAAAATGTATGTGGACAAATTGATGGGAAGATCTGTACCTGATTATATGAACAGACTTAAAATAAATGGAGATGGCTTAGAAGAAAAAGAATTCGCTTAAATATATTAACCCGGAAAATTCATAATTTTTCTACGATTAAGAAATACCAACAAATTTGGTTTCTTTTCAATCCCCAAATTTGGATGTTTCTAAATCGGTGTTTCCCGTTTTCTCCCGACCACCTATCTCACATTCATACTATTCGCTTCGCTTTTATATGAATAAAACGGGTTAATACTGAAATAAAAATCTATTACCACAATTTATTATGATGATTTTAATTAAAAAATTAATAAAACATAATATTTGTAATTAAAAATATTAATACATATTTTTGCAGGTTCAAAAAAAGTGGCTTTATGAATTATTTAAAACAATTCATAATATCTTTTAGGGGTTTAAGTATTGGCACTCATCACTTTAAGTTTGATATTGATGATAGGTTCTTTGAGAATTATGAATATTCAGAAATAAAAAAAGGCAAAATTGCAGTTGATTTATTGCTTGAAAAACAGCAAAGAATGCTCATCCTTAAATTTACAATTAAAGGATATGTAAATGTTATGTGCGACAGATGTCTGGAATATTTTAATCAACAAATATCAGGTAAAGAAAGATTAATTGTAAAATTTGGAGAAAAAAAATATGAAGAAACAGATGAGATACTTATAATACCTGAAACAGAACAAAGAATAGACATAAGTCATTATATTTATGAATATATCAATTTATTGGTTCCATACAGACACGTTCATCCTGAAGATGAAAATGGAATAAGTCAATGTAATCCTGAAGCAATTAAAAGAATTGAAGAATTATCAAAACATAAGACCCTTGATCATAGATGGGATGTTTTAAAAAAATTAAAATTTAAATCTTAAAATAAAATATTAAAATGGCACATCCAAAACGAAAGATTTCAAAGACAAGGAGAGATAAAAGAAGAACTCATTACAAAGCAAAAGCACCTACTTATATGATTTGTCCAAATTGTGGTGCACCTGTTTTATATCACAGGGTTTGTCCTGAATGCGGATATTACAAAGGGAAACTTGCTATTGAAAAAACAACAACAGCTTAGATTAATAAATCAATCCTTTAAGTAGAAAATCAGAAAATAAATGATTTTATAAAATGAAAAAGATTAAAGCAAAAATAACAGGTGTTGGCGGCTATGTTCCTGATTATATTCTTACCAATGAAGAACTAAGCAAAATGGTAGATACTTCTGATGAATGGATAATGACAAGAATAGGGATAAAAGAAAGAAGGATATTAAAAGGAAAAGGTAAGGGTACATCAGATATGGGTGCTGAAGCTGTGAAGCAATTACTGAATAAAACAAAGACTTCTCCTGATGAAGTTGATATGCTTATTTGTGGAGTTGTTACTCCGGATATGCAATTCCCTGCAACTGCAAACATAATTAGTGATAAAGTAGGAGTAAAAAATGCTTTTGGCTATGATATAAATGCAGGATGTTCAAGTTTCCTTTTTGCACTCGTAACAGCATCTAAATTTGTTGAATCAGGCTCTTATAAAAAAGTTGTTGTTGTTGGAGCAGATAAAATGTCATCAATTACAGATTATCAAGACAGGACAACTTGTCCTATCTTTGGTGATGGGGCTGGAGCTGTTTTGTTAGAACCTACCAGTGAAGAAGATACAGGAATAATCGATTCAATTCTTCATGTTGATGGTTTCGGGCGTAGATATTTATATCAGATTGCCGGCGGTTCAGTAAAACCTGCATCCCATGAAACAGTGGATGCAAGAGAACATTTTATATTTCAACAAGGGCGGCCAGTATTTAAAGCTGCCGTAAAAGATATGGCTGACGTATCTGTTGAAATGATGGAAAAACACCATCTCTCCCCTGATGACTTAAGTTGGTTCGTTCCTCATCAAGCAAATCTTAGAATTATTAATGCAACTGCCAAAAGAATGGGAATTAAAAAAGAACAGGTAATGATTAATATTCAACGTTACGGAAACACAACCTCTGCTACTTTGCCTCTATGCTTATGGGATTGGGAAGATAAATTACATAAAGGTGATAATCTTATTCTCTCAACATTTGGAGCTGGTTTTACCTGGGGCTCTGTATTCCTGAAATGGGCTTATGATACTAAAAAATAATTTTTTTCATAACTAATATTTAAAAAAGCAATCTGAAAATCTTTAGTTTGCTTTTTTGTTATATAGGGCTTTATGAAAAAGTCTGATGCGTGCCGGATTTCAGGCGGCAAGGTGAAGATGTATCCTTATACTTCGAACCGAAGCCAACGAAGAAGA
>CAYNBX010000039.1:0-11200 GCA_964395505.1 uncultured Bacteroidales bacterium
ATTTTTTTGACGCGCGTAGCGCAGAAAATGGACATTATGGACAAACACTAATTAGTTTTTGGAAGTTTCATCACAGACACTAAATATAAAATTACTATACAATTAAGAAACCTTAATTGATTTATGAACCAACAAAAAAGTCTAAAATATTACTAAGTTGGCTTTGCTCTGCTTTATATATTTCAGTGTATTTACATCTTGTGCAAGTTACTGTTGTATAACGTTTATTTTGTATATCAAAAAGCTTGGAAAATATTCCTCCTGTTGCACGAAATTCATCTACTTCATATTGTGTGTTTCCACATTTTGGACATACATATTTTAAATTTTTCATCTTTTTTCTCCTTTTAATTTTATTTTTTACTTATAAGATTAACTTTTCCCAATTTTATTTTGTAATTAACTTTTAACTTTAAATTATATTGTAAATCAATGATATTTAATTCTATTTAAGCCGGCTTTTGCCTCCTGACGAATGCTGTTTTTATATTCCTTAAATTTTAAAGAAAGACATTTGTTATAATAATATTTTGCTTTATAGTAATCAGATTTATTTTCATAAATAGTTCCAAGTTTCAAAGCTGCATTAGCTGCAAAATAATATGAGAGATTAGCTCCTTCTTTTATAGTTTTTTCATAAAAGGGGATTGCTTTTTTAACTTTTCCATATTCATGATAAATTCTCCCTAAACGATATACATATTCCAGGGAATCTTTTCTGTTTCTTAACAATACTTTTGATTTGTGATTTTCAAGCTCATTCAATGCTTTTTGATAATAGGAACCATCAAATAACAATCTTGCTTTTAATAAATGAACATTTGGCACTTGAGATTTTTTTGCTTCAATAACAGCCTGTTTATCTGCATCAATTACTGAATTCCCATATTTTAATACTTTAGATATATATTCTCTATACTTTTGTTTATCTCCATTTATCAGGTAATACCAGGCTAATTTTTGATAAGCAGACTTAATATAATTCATTCCATTAAAATTTGATACATAATTAACGAAGTATTTATTAGCATCATCATCAAGTCTGTTTAGTTTGCAAATACCTATTAGATAATATAAATAATAAAAATGAAAATATTCATCCCCTGAAGGAGATGATAGAAGTATATTAATTGCCTGGTCGTTATGGCCTGTGTGCAATAAAATATTTGAAAAGGAATAGCAAAGCAAAGGGTTTGAATTTACAAGTTTCTTAAACTTCGGCTTTTCATAAATATTAATTAATTGGACTGCTTGTTTTTTGCTGCTTTGCAAATTAAGATCTATAAAACTCAGTAAAAACAAACTTTCTTCTTTTAAATAAGAATAGCTTTTATATTTATTTTCAGTATCAAGAACTGTTGTTAATTCTTCAACACCTTGTTTTATAGTGCCTTCTATGCCAGCAATTTTTGTTATCCATTTGTAATTATCAGGAATTGTTCCTATTAATGCATGCAGCAAACCTAATGATTTAAGATTTGGAATAAAATCAGGAAATTCATATTGGTTTTTTTCTAATAATCTATAGGCTTTATTAATTTCAAACATAGCTGTGAAATATTCCCTGAATTTTATTCTTGAAAAAGCCCATTGTAAATATATTTCAGACAAGCAATATCTATAATAAGGTGATTTTTTATCTCCTTTTTCTAATCTTTTTAAACGTAAATTTTCATTTGGTTTTAATTTGCTGATAGTGCTTTGTTCTTCGCTAATGATTATTCTTAAGAAATCGATATAATTTTCAAGATAATAAGGAATATTATTAGAGGGATTTGTTATTTTTTCATTTTTAATAAGTCTTTCACCGTCATCAAATTTTAAATTAATAATATTTAGGTAGGCTTTCTTACAATTTTCATTGAAATCATATTGTGCATAAACAAAAGAGACATTAATAAAAAGAATAAATGTAATTAATAAACGATACATTAAATTCGGAATTAATATTTAACTATAAAATTAAATAAAAAAGAGAAGAACAATTAAATAGTGTCCATACATAAAGTCAGTGTTTGATTCAGAATGTTCATTTTTTTGACGAGCGTAACGTAGAAAATGGACATTATGGACAAACACTAAATAATCTCCTCTTTAAAATATTTTAATACGAGATAGTTTTTATTATAAAGCAGAGTTTTTATCAGAGGCTTTTGCAATAGCATTATCAACAAGAATTCTTCCACAGTATTCACACACAATAATTTTTTTATGTGTCATTATATCTAACTGTCTTTGTGGAGGTATTTTGTTAAAACATCCACCACAAGCATCTTTTTCCACTAATGCAACAGCTAAACCGTTTCTTGCATTTTTTCTTATTCTTTTATAAGCACTTAGCAATCTTTCTTCAATAAGTTTTTGGGTTTTTTCAGATTTTTTTTTCAGTTTCTTTTCTTCTTTCTCAGTCTCAGCAACAATATCATTTAATTCATTTTTTTTAATTTCAAGTTCGTTCTTAAGTTCAGCAAGATTTTTTTGTGATTTCTCTATTTCTTCGTTTTTACTAATAATAGCAAAATTATATTCTTTAATTCTTTTTTCAGATAATTGTATTTCTAAAGATTGGAATTCAATTTCTTTAGATAAAGAATCAAACTCTCTATTGTTTTTCACATTGTTCTGCTGTTCTTTATATTTTTTTATCAATGTTTGACTTTCTTTCATTAAATTTTCTTTATCTAAAACAGATTTTTTTAAAGAATGTACATCATTGTTATAATTATTAATTCTTGTTTCAAGTCCAATAATCTCATCTTCAAGATCCTGAATTTCAAGCGGTAGCTCTCCTCTTATTATACGGATTTTATCAATTTGAGAATCTATTTGTTGTAAAGTATATAAGGCAATAAGTTTTTTTTCAATAGAAATTTTTAAATTTTCTTCAGATTCTTCTATTTTCTCTTTTATTTTCACATTATTATTTTTTGCTGTGTCTTTTGTTTTCTTCTCTATTTTAATATTATCTTTAATAGATTTCTTATTAGAATTTGTCTTTCCCTTTGTCATAATTATTTTATATTTATTTACAGGTAGTTAATAGAATTAGTATTTATTTTTGAGATAAAAAAAGCAAAATTAGGAAATTTTTTATTAAGAATATTATATAATAATTCTTTTGCAAATTGTTCGCTTTCGTAATGTCCAATATCTGCAATAACAATTTTATCATTTGCATCGAAAAAATCATGATATTTAATATCAGCAGTTAAAAAAACATCGGCATTTGCAATAATAGCATCTTTAATTAAGAAACTTCCTGAGCCTCCGCAAACTGCAATTTTTTTAACTTTTTTATTTAATAATTTTGAATGTCTTACACAAGCTATCTTCACAATATCCTTTACCTTTTTTAAAAATGAAAACTCATCTTCTGCAAATTCTAATTCACCAATCATACCTGCACCAATATTGTAGTATTTATTTTCTAAAGGATAAATATCATAAGCGACTTCCTCGTAAGGATGAGCTTTAAGCAAAGCATCTATTATCTCACTTTCTTTATTAACAGGGAAAATTGTCTCTATTTTTATTTCATCTTCATAATGAAGTTTCCCGATCTCACCAACATAAGGATTAGTATTTTTTCCGGCTTTGAACGAACCTAAACCCTGAGAATTGAAACTGCAATTATCATAATTACCTATTGTACCTGCTCCTGCTTTAAACATAGCATTTCTTACTTGCTCTGCTTTATCAACAGGACAAAAAGTTACAATTTTTCGTAAAAGACCGGTTTTGGGAGATAATATCTTAACATTCTTCAAGTCTAATTTTTGACAAATCATTGAATTTACTCCGTCAATGATATTGTCTAAGTTGGTATGTGCAGCATAAATAGCAATATCGTGTTTTATAGCTTTTAATAATATTTTACCTATTCGAGTTTTGTTATTGATTTTCTTAATAGCTTTAAAAATTATTGGATGATGTGCGATTATTAAATGACAATCCTTTTCAATTGCTTCATTAATAATTTCATCAGTAACATCTAAACATATCAGTGCCCTGTCGATTTTATAATTCTTATCACCAACTATTAAACCGGAATTGTCATAAGATTCCTGGAACATAAGTGGTGCAATGTTTTCTATGCAATTTGTGATATCTTTAACTTTCATTGATAATAAATTTTATTATTTTTCATTTTACTTCAAAAATAAAGAAAAAAAATTACAAAAATTAAATTTTAGTTATAAAAATAATAACAGTCATATTTTTTTGTTTACTTAAAAATATCATATCAAAAAAAAAGTAAAAATTATTTGATAAAGTCGAAACACACATCAATACGTTGAATTAATTAGGATATTTCTTTTTTTCAAAATATTTAACTTAAAATTATAATATTTTATTTTTGTATGTTATTAAAATATTTTCGTAATTTTAGCCTGTGAAATTGCTAAGAATAATATTACTTCCATTTGCTTTACTGTATGGGTTGATTGTTACTATCAGAAATAAATTATTTGATTGGGGGATTTTATATTCAAGGAGTTATGATTTACCTGTTATTTCTGTTGGCAATTTATCTTGCGGAGGCACAGGCAAAACTCCTCATGTAGAATATATTATTCGACTACTTCAGGAAAATTATTCAGTTTCAACATTAAGTAGAGGTTATGGAAGGGAAACCAAAGGTTTTATCCTTGCAGAAAATAATCATAAGTCTGAACAAATTGGAGACGAAGCATTGCAACTTAATCATAAATTTGACAAAATTAAAGTTGCAGTGGATGAAAAAAGAACTGAAGGAATCGACATTTTGTTAAATAAATTTCCTGATCTTGATGTTATCATTCTTGATGATGCTTTTCAACACAGAGTAGTTAAACCAGGATTGTCAATCTTATTAACAAATTTTTATAGCTTATATACAGATAATTATCTTTTACCAACTGGCACCTTACGCGAACCTATATCAGGTGCAAAAAGAGCAGATATTATCATTGTTACGAAAACACCAAAAATATTCTCACCTATTACAAGAAGAAGATTAGTTGACGAAATTAAACCAAGAGCTCATCAAAAATTATACTTCTCCTATATTAAATATGATGAGATGATTCCTTTGACAAAAACAAAACCTATAACAAAGAAAAAGAAATTCAATACTATCCTGATGTTTACGGGTATTGCTGATCCTTATACCTTGCAATTTTACTTAAAAAATATTTGTATAGAATTGGTTTCCCTGAATTTTCCTGACCATCATCAATATACTATAAAAGACTTATCACACATTAAAAAAACTTATGATAACATTTTTACAAAAAATAAAATCATAATTACTACTGAAAAAGATGCAATGCGTTTTATGAAGTCTGATTTGATGGATAATATCAAAGATTTACCAATTTTTTACGTTCCTATTAAAATAGAATTTCATAAAGACAAAGATAAATTTAACGAACAGATAATTGATTATGTTGAAAAAAGTCGAAGAAGCAACTAAATATATCAAGAGTAAAGTTACAATAAAGCCCAGTATTGGAATAGTTTTGGGAACAGGCTTAGGAGGCATAATAAATGAAATTGAAATAAAGCATACCTTAGCTTATAGTTCCATACCAAACTTTCCTGTTTCAACAGTAGAGGGGCATAAAGGACAACTTGTTTTTGGTATTCTTGGAGGCAAAAAAATTGCAGCAATGCAGGGTAGATTTCATTATTATGAAGGCTATTCAATGAAAGAAATAACATTTCCTATAAGAATAATGAAATCTTTAGGAATTGAAAAATTAATTCTATCAAATGCGACAGGAGGAGTTAACCCTGACTTCGAAATTGGCGATATAATGATTGTTACAGATCATATAAATTTAATGATAGATAATCCCTTAATTGGAATTAATAATCCCATGCTTGGAGAACGTTTCCCTGATATGAACAATGCTTATGATAAAGCTATGATTGATAAAGCCATTGAAATAGCTAAAAAAAATAATGTCAAATATCAGACTGGAGTTTTATTGGCTTCCCCGGGACCCTGTTATGAAACTCCTGCAGAATATAAGTTTATGAGGTCTATTGGAGCTGATGCTGTTGGAATGTCTGTTATACCCGAAGTTATAGTTGCAAGACATTTGGGCCTGCCGTGTTTTGCTGTTTCAATAATATCTGATTTAGGTGTGCCTGGTAAAATAAAAAAAATATCTCACAAAAAAGTCATTCAAGCTGTTAACCTTGTTAAACCTAAAGTAACATTTCTTATCAAAGAACTCGTTTCTTCTTTATAAACTAAGAATTACTGAACTGAGGACTGCAAAACAATGAGACAAAAATATATATTGAAAATTTTATGACAACAGGCGTAACTTTACATTAAAAAATTGGCTTTTATTTCAATTTCTTTAAGTTGTAGTTTAATTTTACTTTGTTACTTTATAACTAATGCTGACAAGACCTTAGGACATTGTAAGTTTTCCATTCTTCTAAAATAGGTGGATTTGACAGTATTTATAGGTAAAACAACAATGCTATTTTAAACTTGGGCCTTTCTTTATTATAAGCTGGAGAAATCCAAAATCTTTAATCTCCATAATTTTTTTACTTTATATTTCCTCACTCTTATAGGAGATAATAAAATTCCAAAAACAATAGAACTGCAGCTTAAACAAATAGTATTTCGATCAAGTATTGAATTTACATTATTAATGGCATTATTAAATGCAGTAAGTGATACATAAACAATACCAAAATTTATGCTTAATTCTCTAATATCTTCTATTAACCGTCTTTCTCTATAAATTACAGTGATGTCTTTAATTGGTATTACCTTTTTAGTAAAATCTGATATAACAATACTTGAATCTTTTATTTTACTGATAAATCCCTCATATCTTATACTCAAGCCGTTATTTATGGTTTTAAAATGAATATAATCACCTTCATAATATTTTATATTTCTATATGTACCGGCTTTTTCTAAAATAAGTATGTTTTGTGCTTTAAGGTAAAAACAAAAGAAATTAAGAATTATAAACATTAATACTTTAAATAAAAATATCTTCCTATGCATCTCTTATTATTTTAATGCGTCTAATTTAGTAAATAATTTCAAAACTTTAGAAATAATAAATTTTATCAATTTAATTTTTAAAATATATTTTGGATTTTTTTATTTTGTGAAAGATAGTACAAAAATTAATTTTGTATTTTAATAGAAGAGAAAAAGATGATGAAGGTATCAATTTATAATAAATATGAAACAGTTATAGGATTAGAGGTTCACATTCAATTATTAACTAAAAGCAAAGCTTATTCATCAGATTCAACAGAATTTGGCGACCTTCCTAATAGCAATACAAGTCCTATTTCCTTAGGCCATCCGGGTACAATTCCAAAAGTAAATAAAAAAATTATTGAATATGCTGTTAAACTTGGATTAGCTGTACATTCTAAAATAAGAAGATATAATGAGTTTGCACGTAAAAATTATTTTTATGCAGATTCACCCAAAGGCTATCAGATAACTCAATATAAAACACCGGTTTGTAATGGAGGTTACATATCAATAAAAAATAATGACAGCAAAGAAAAACTTATACATTTAACTCGTATTCACATAGAAGAAGATGCAGGTAAAAGCATACACAATTTTGATAATACGCTTATAGATCTTAATAGAGCAGGCATCCCCTTATTAGAAATCGTTTCTGAACCCGAAATACATTCTGCTGAAGAAGCAGCTAAATTTCTATCTGAAACTCGAAAACTGGTTCGTTATCTTGGCATTTGCAGCGGAAATATGGAACAAGGAAGTCTTAGATGTGATGTTAATGTATCTGTGCATTCAAAAACCTCAAAAGAACCCGGGACAAAAGTTGAAATTAAGAATATGAATTCTGTCCATAATGTAAAAAGAGCTATTGAATATGAAGTAAAACGTCAGATAGAAGCAATTGAAAATGGAGAAAATATTGTTCGGCAAACAAGAAGTTTTAACGCAGCAAAAGGCGCAACCTTCACTCTTAGAACGAAAGAAGAAGTTAATGATTACCGCTATTTTCCTGAGCCTGACCTCTGTCCTGTAATAATAACCCAAAAATATATTGATAAAATAAAAAAAGAAATGCCGTGCCTACCAGAGGAACTCTTTAAAAAATATACTGATGAATTAGGCTTGTCTGATTATGATGCAGAGATTTTAACAGAATCTAAGGAAATAGCAAGCTATTTTGAAAAACTTATAAAAACTACTTCAAATTATAAAGCAGCTACTAATTTGTTAATGGGACCTATAAAAAAATATCTGAATAAAAATAAATTAAGCATCAATGAATTTAATATAAAACCTGAAAAACTAAGCCGGCTAATCCAACTAATTGATAAAGGAGAAATAAGTAATACTACTGCTAAAAATAACGTTTTACCATTGATGATAAAACAACCAGACAAATCACCTTTTATTATTGCTAAAGAAAACAATTTGATACAAGAAACTGACATAAAATTGATAACAAAATATATAAAACAAATAATTGCAAAACATCCTGATGAAGTAGAAAGATATAAATCAGGGAAAAAAGGACTGATAGGATTTTTTACAGGTGAAGTAATGAAACTCTCAAAAGGAAAAGCCGAACCTAAATTGGTAAATCAACTAATTATGAAAAAAATTGATGAAAAAAATTAATATTTTTGAACTTACATACGTTTTATCTAAAATATTTATCAGATGATTATTCTTTAACAGATTTCTAAAAATAAAAATGAAAATAAAATTATCTTTCATATTATTTATCACATCATTATTAATTATTTCATGCACTAGAAATAAAACTGATAATCAGTTTGTAATTAACGGTAAATTTATTAATGCAAATAACGAAAAAATATATCTCGAAGAATTAAATATAAAAAATATCACACTTATTGATTCTGCAATTATTGATAAAGATGGTAAATTTTCTTTCCAATATTGCCCTTCTGATATTGGTTTTTACATTCTTAAAATAAAAAATAAAAATTTGAAGAATTTCATTACCTTATTAGCTGACAGGGGTGAAGTTATTGACATTACAGCTAAGGCACCACAAATTTCAAAAACCTATAAAGTCAAAGGTTCAAAAGGCTCGGAATTGCTTAAAGAATTTTATTCTTATACAAACGAAAATTTAGAAAAGGTTGATTCCCTTGGAAAGATTTTTATAAAAAGCCAAAATAATCCTGAGTTTTATTATATTCGAAATTCCCTTGAGATGAGCTATAAAAAAATATTAAATGACCAAAGACAATTCGTAAGAGATTTCATAGATAAAAACTCCAGTTCATTGGCTTCGTTAATAGTTATAAATGCACGTTTTGGCAATGATGTTGTTTTATTAGAAAAAGACGATTTTAAATATTATGAAAAATTAGATAATTGTTTAATAAAAAAATATCCCAATAATAAGCATGTATTATATAATCATGAAAAAATATCAGAATTTAAGCGTAGAAAAGTAGAAAAAAAACTTTCAGAGGAAAAATTATCTATTGGGAAAACTGCACCTGAAGTTATGCTTAATGATGCCAATGACAAGCCTGTAGCCTTATCTTCATTGCGTGGGAAAATCGTTCTAATATATTTTTGGGCTTCTTGGTCTGCTGCAAGCAGGCATGAAAATGTTAAGTTGCTAAAATTATATAAAAAATATAAACACAAAGGATTTGAAATTTATGCAATATCTTTTGATAAAGACAAACTAATGTGGACAAATGCAATCTTATCTGATAAAACACAATGGATACAAGTAAATGAGCTTAAATATTATGATAATCCAGTTGCAAAATTGTATAATATTGATATAATTCCCTGGTTTTATTTAATAGATAGAAAAGGTATAATTATTGATAAAGGCTCAAAATTTAATAAACTAAATAAAAAATTAGAGAAACTATTGGATTAATAAATTCAGAACTTTTTAAAAAATTACAGTTTTTACAACATAAATTACAGATTAAGATTAATACAAAATGTAAAATTGTTATATTGTTTGGCCATTCTGTTAAGATAATTAAATATTTATTTGTGTTTTATTATAATAAATTTGAGTAATTTAGTTAGTTTTGAAATTATCTTTACTCACATTTGATACATAAATATCTTCTAATGAATTAAAAAAATTATAATTTATAAAACATATTTGGATTGAAAGAAGAGATACAAAAAAAAACATACAAAAAAAATATATATTTTGCTTCTGATTTTCATCTTGGGATTCCTGATTATAAGAGCAGTTTAAAAAGAGAAAAGCTGCTTGTTAAATGGTTGGATGAAATAAAAAATGATGCAAAGGAAATATATTTATTAGGTGATATTTTTGATTTTTGGTTTGAATATAAAACAGTAGTGCCAAAAGGTTTTGTCCGTCTCTTTGGTAAACTGGCAGAAATCACTGATTCTGGTATCCCTGTTTATCTATTCAAAGGCAATCACGATATATGGGCTTTTGACTATTTGAATAAAGAATTAAACATTCAAATTCATAGAAAACCTCTTGTAAAAGAAATTAATAATAAACGATTTTATTTAGCTCATGGAGATGGCTTAGGCAAAGGAGATAATAGATATAAGTTCTTAAAGAAAATTTTTGAATGCCGCTTTAATCAATGGCTTTTTAAATGGTTACATCCTGACATAGGAACTCGCCTTGGTTTGTATTTTTCAAGTAAAAGCCGTCTCGCAAATATTGCCAGAGAAGGGAAGAAAGAAAAACCTAAGGGCTATGAAAATGAACGCCTGTTTGTTTTTAGTAAAAATCTTTTAGATAAAGGAGCTAATATAGATTATTTCATTTTCGGACACAGACATATACCCTTAAATGCCAAAATAAATGATACAAGTAAATGTATTATTCTTGGTGACTGGATAACTAATTTTTCTTATGCAGTTTTTGACGGCAAAGATGTTGAACTGAAATACTATAAAAAATAAATGAAAATGTTTTTTATAATCATCAAAGGTTCAATAAATTTGTTCTGCTGTTATTTTAATGGCTGAGATGTTTTTATTGGAATGACGGGGAATGAATGATTGATTGGTTGATTGGATGATTGGAAGAATTCTAGAAATTGTGCAAATAAATATTGAGTCCGGTATAAAAAGCAAGTATGACCTCATCCCCTAATCCCTTCTCCTTTTATGAGAAGGGATTAGGGGATGAGGTGAAAATAAGTTTTATCCTCTTTCAATTATATTTCTCACATTAAATTC
>CAYNBX010000040.1:0-11058 GCA_964395505.1 uncultured Bacteroidales bacterium
AGATGTAGCTTTTGACTACAATTAAAACAAAAACACTTTCGAATTTCAGTATTTTTTTAACCAAAACTAATATATTTTAACTATTTTATTTATTATGTATAATTTTAAAAAACTTTTTTATTATGAGAAAAAAAATTGTTGCAGGTAACTGGAAGATGAATAAAACTTTTGAACAAGCAGAAGATTTATTGTACGATATTTCAGAATTACTAAATGGAGAAAAATTAAATGAAGCTGAAATAATTGTTTGTCCTCCTTCATTATACCTTGAAGTTGCCACTGATGTTGCTTCAGAAGAAAAATGTTTTCATGTAGGAGCACAAAATGTGAGTAACTTTGAATTTGGAGCTTACACAGGTGAGATTTCTGCTCCTATGCTAAAATCAATGGATGTTGACTATTGTATTGTAGGTCATTCTGAAAGGAGAAAATATTTTAATGAAACAAATCAAATGATTGCAGGGAAAATTGATATGCTTTTAAAAAATAACTTATCTCCTATTTTTTGCTGTGGTGAAGTATTGGCTGAACGTAAAGCAGGAAATCATTTTAATATTGTGAAAAAACAATTAGAAGAATCCCTATTTAATTTGGATGCTCATAATTTTGGAAAAATCATAATTGCTTATGAACCTATTTGGGCTATTGGTACAGGAGTTAATGCAAGCCCTGAACAATCTCAGGAAATGCATGCTTTTATACGTTCTCTTATAGAAAAAAAATATGGTAAAGAAAAAGCTGAAAATACTTCAATACTTTATGGAGGTAGTTGCAAGCCTTCAAACGCTCATGAACTATTTGCCAACCCCGATGTTGACGGCGGTTTAATTGGCGGTGCATCTCTTAAAGCTAAAGATTTTGTCGATATAGCTCTTTCTTTTTAGATAGCAAACATCTTATATCTTCAATCTTGATATCTTGATTGATTTTTTATTCTTTTTTTTTAAAGATTATGAAGTTTCGTATAACATTAATTTTTTGTTTTTTTGTTATAAGTGGAAGTATATATCCACAGGAAATAAAGGAATTTTCAAAAAACCAGGATAAATTCCTTGAGCAGATGAGTGTTTTTTTTCAAAAAGTTAATGGCAGAAAAAGTCAGGAAAAAGCAAAAAAAATGATGCTTACATTTGCTGATGTATGGAATGAAGGTAAAATTAATTTAAAGAATAAAGATAAAATTATTAATATTTCAAATTTGATGTTGAATTATAAAATGAAGGTTTTCCCTTACTTTTATAATTATTTATCAACAATTATAAAATTTGAAAACACATCACAAACAGAGACAAGCTTCAGTGCCTGGCTCTCAGGTTTAAAAGACCTGATAAATCAAAAAAACAATACACTTTTTTTATCACATCTTAATCTGCTCAATAATCTATTTGATAAAAATATTCTTTATAAATCCTCAATGATTTCCTGGAAGTCAAGCAGCAATAAATATTTTTTTAAATACGACAGCATTTTAAAAATAGTTTTTCCTTCGCTCAATTTAACCTGTCATGTTAAAAAGGATAGTATTTATATTCAAAAAACAAAAGGGGTTTATTATCCTATAACTTATAAATGGATTGGGAAAGGGGGTAAGGTAAACTGGCTTAGCTCTGGTCTTGATAAAAATAAAATATATGCTGAACTTAGCGATTATAAAATCATCCTGAGATATCCAAGATATTTTGCAGATTCAGTTAAATATTACAACACTAATCTATTTAAAAGACCTTTGTTTGGCAAACTCGAAGACAAAGTGTGTGTTGGTGTATCTAAGTATAAAATTTTGTTCCCAAAATTTATTTCCTACAGTAAATATGTTCAGATAAAAAATTTGTTTAAAAATATTGATTATGAAGGTGGCTTCACTACTGAAGGGAATAAAATATTAGGACAAGGCACAAATCAGCAAGATGCTTATTTGACATTTAAAAAAAACGGGAAAAAATTTGCAACAGCACATTCAAAGATATTTGCAGTTCATAAAGGTCTTATTTTATCAAATCCTGCTTCAATCACTATTTATTATAATAATGATTCAATATATCACCCTGGTCTGCTAATGAAATATATGGATAAAAACAAAGAGCTTACATTAATAAGAAATATGAAAGGCCTATCTCAAAGTCCATATTTTGATTCTTTTCATAAACTTGAGATATATTGCGAAGCTTTATATTGGAAATTAAATAATAACAAAATAAATATGAAGATGATACAAGGCGTTAACAGACAAAGTATGGCAAGCTTTGTATCTTATAATTATTATTCAAAATATAGTTTTAATAAACTTCAGGGTATAGACGAAAACAATCCTTTAAATGTAATAAAGTCTTGTGCAGAAAAGCATCACAGTAATTATTTATTTTTAGATGAGATTGTTGAGTATATGAAAAAATCGCCTGAACAAGTAAGGGCTTTACTCCTTAAATTGGCCAATAAAGGTTTTTTAGTTTATGATCTGGGAAACGATAAGATAACTATTAAACAAAAGTTGTATGATTATTTAGACGCAAGTAATGGGAAGAGAGATTATGACGTTATATTTCTTAACTCAGTAACTTCAGGCAAAAGCAATGCAACGCTCAATTTGAATAATTTTGATTTGAAGTTAAGAGGTTTGCCTATTGTTTTATTAAGCGACTCACAAAAAGTTTATATCTATCCTCTTAAACAAGAAATTACAATGAAAAAAAATCGTGATTTTGTTTTTACTGGTAGAGTACACGCGGGTTTATTTGATTTTTTTGCCAACAAGTGCTATTTTGACTATGATAAATTCAAATTGAATATGGCAACAATAGATTCAATGAGTTTTATGGTTCATAGTAGAAAAAAAGATAAATATGGGAGAGCCCCTCTAATTCGTGTTAAAACTGTTGTTGCTGATCTTAGCGGAGATTTATTAATAGATGCCCCTGATAATAAATCAGGACTGAAATCAATTCCAAAATACCCTGTTTTTAACAGTAAAAATGATGCTTATGTCTATTATGATAATAAATCGATTCAGAATGGAGTTTATCATAAAGATAAATTTTATTATACAGTATATCCCTTTACTATGGATAGTTTGTTGAAATTCACAACTGATGGTTTGAGTTTTAAAGGCTATCTGATTTCAGCTGGAATTTTCCCTGATATAGAAAAACCCCTGAAAGTTAAAAAAGATTATTCCCTTGGCTTTACCTTGAAAACTCCAAAAAACGGCCTGCCTATATACAATGGTAAAGGAATATATATTTCGGAGATTAGTTTGAGTGATAAAGGTTTACACGGCAATGGAACTTTGAAATATTTAACATCTGTTTCAAAATCAAAAGACTTTATCTTTTATCCTGATTCAATGAATGCTGTTGATAAAATTTTTGAAATTAAAGAATTTAAGGATACTACTGTTGTGTATCCTGATGTAACAACTGAAAATATTTATCAGCAATGGCTGCCTGATAAGGATTCAATGACTCTTACTAATAAAAATAAACCATTTTCTATATTTCATAAACAATCAGATTTATATGGTAGTTTAACATTGTCATCATCAGAATTAACTGGCAAAGGCACAATGAAATTTAAAAATGCAGTGATGAATTCAAATAAATTTATATTTAAACATCATACGTTCGATTCAGACACTGCTGAATTTAAGATAAGTGCTTTCGACAAATCAGGATTTGCTTTATCAACTAATGTTTGCAAAACTCATGTTGATTTTAAAAAGAGAATCGGTAAATTTATCACTGGCGATAAAACCGCAAAAGTTGAATTTCCATTAAATCAATATATCTGCTTTATAAATGAATTAGATTGGTATATGGATAAAAACGAAATCGTATTGTCAAATAATGTGCCTTTCAAAATTGACAATATCAACAAAATGAGTAGGATGGAATTGATAGATGTCAATACTGGAGGCTCTGAGTTTATTTCTATAAATCCCAAACAGGACTCTCTTAAATTCTTTTCCCAAAAAGCTGTGTATAATTTAAAAGATAACATTATACATGCTGAAAATGTAAAAGTTATTAAAGTTGCTGATGCTGCTATATTTCCTGATAATGAAGAGCTCGTTATTTTGAAAAAAGCTAAAATGAAACCTTTAACAAACGCTGTGATAATAGTAGATACATTAAATAAATTCCATACTTTCGAAGATGCTGATGTGAACATTTATTCAAGAAAGCAATATTCTGCAAAAGGAAATTATGATTATATTGACCGGGATTTTAATATGCAGCAAATATTTTTTAACAAGATAACATTAAATAAAAATTTTAGAACTTATGCAGTTGGACATATTGCTGATTCGTTAAATTTTAAATTAAGCCCCGATTTTGATTTTAAAGGAGATGTAAAATTAACCTCAACAAAGAAATTTTTAAATTTTGATGGCTGTTACAGGATTCATCAAACTTGTGATAATGGAGAAAGATATTGGGTTAAGTTTCAATCTGATGTTAATCCTGATAATATTTACTTACCTGTTTCAAAAATATTAAAAGATGATAACAACGAAAATATTTATGTCTCTACATTTTTATCAAAAAGATTTAATAGAATTTACCCTGCTTTTCTCTCAAAACGTATAAATTATGATGACATAAAAATGATTCCTGTAAGTGGGTATATTCATTTTAATAAATCAAAAAAGGAATATGAAATAACAGAGAAGGATAAATTAAAACATACAACAGCATCAGAAAATTACATTGCTTTAAACAGGGGAAAATGTGTAATAAAAGGACAAGGTCAGATTAATCTTGGTTTAAATCTCGGTTATGTCAAAATAAAAAATTATGGACTCATAAAACATTACATCATCCCTGATTCAACTGAGTTTAATTTGGTTATGTCTTTAGATTTTTTCTTTTCTGACAAAGCTATGGATTTATTAAAAGATAGTTTGAAACTATCTAATCTCAGAGGTATTAATCTAAGTGATGAAAATTACATAAATGCCTTAAACAAAATTGTAGGAGTTAAAACAGCAAGGAACTTGATATCTGAAATTAATTTATATGGTGCTTATAAAAAAATACCCTCTGAACTAATTCATACATTATTTTTAACAGATGTTAAATTAAAATGGAACCCTGAAACCAGGTCTTATATCTCTTATGGACCCATTGGTATTGGAAACATTCAAAAAACACAAATTAATAAATATGTTAATGGGACTATTGAAATGGTAAGCAGGCAAACAGGAGATATTATTACAATTTATTTAGAGCTTGATAAGAAGCAATGGTATTTTTTTAGCTATAATAATGATTTGCTTCAGGCGATATCATCAAATATGACATTCAACAATATTATCATTAATACAAAAGAGAATAAACGAATATTGAGGGTAAACAAACACAAAACCAAATACGAATATATAATATCAACATGGAGAAAGAAGGCATACTTTCTCAGGAGGATAAGAAATTTGAATGATTAAAAGATGCATTTTTTTTATTCATAAAATTTTATTTAATGCAAAGCTACGAATAGAAAGGGTTTTAGAAGTTTTTAGAAACCATTTTGTCTATTAGGCTTTAATCTTCAAGATATTTTTTTATTCGAACATCTGTTTTACTTTTAAAATTGCTTCAACAAGTCTGTCTATTTCCTCTTTAGTATTATAAAAGGCTAAAGATGCTCTAACTGTTCCCGGAATTTTATACCTGTACATTATAGGTTGTGTACAATGGTGCCCTGTACGAACAGCTATTCCCAGTTTGTCAATAATTGTTCCAACATCGTAAGGATGAATATCTCCTACGAGAAAAGAGATAATGCTTGTTTTATTTTTTGCAGTTCCAATAATTTTTAATCCACCAATCTCAGATAATTTATTTGTTCCATAGTCTAACAGTTCTTTTTCATAAGCAGCAATATTGTCTAATCCAATATCTGAAATATATTTTAAAGCAGCATCAAAAGCAATGGCGCCTGCAACATTAGGTGTTCCTGCTTCAAATTTAAAAGGTAATTCATTATATGTTGTTTTTTCAAAAGTAACATCTTTAATCATTTCTCCACCACTTTGATATGGAGGCATTTGTTCCAAATATTTTTCTTTCCCATATAAAACTCCAATTCCCATAGGTCCATAAATTTTATGTCCTGAAAAACAATAAAAATCACAATCTAAGTCCTGAACATCTACTTTCAAATGTGATATTCCCTGTGCTCCGTCAATCAAGACAGGAACATCGAATTCATGAGCTTTAGCTATAACTTTTTTAATTGGATTTATAGTTCCTAAGGTGTTTGAAACATGATTTATTGCTACAAGTTTTGTTTTATTGTTTAAAAGTTTTTCATATTCAGAAAAAATTATTTCTCCATCATCATTTATTGGTATGATGCGAAGTTTGGCTTTTTTATCTTCACAAAGTATTTGCCAGGGTATAATATTAGAATGGTGTTCCATTTCAGAAATAATAATCTCATCATTTTTTGAAATAAACTTCTTTCCAAAAGAGGAAGCAACAAGATTTATAGATTCAGTTGTTCCTTTTGTAAAAATAATTTCATAAGAATTTTTAGCATTAATAAACTTTTTTATATTTCCTCTTGCTTCTTCAAAAGCCGAAGTTGCTTGTTGACTGAGATAATGTACTCCTCTATGAACATTACTGTTTTGTTTAGTATAATATTTTAAAATTGCATTAATTACCTGCTGAGGTTTTTGTGTTGTTGCTGCATTGTCAAAATAAACTAAGTTTCTCCCATATACTTTTTGATTTAAAATATGGAAATCATTTCTAATTTTATTTACATCAAATTTTTTCATATATCAGATTTAATTAATTTCTATATAATTTTAAAGAATTTATTATCTATTCAATATTCAAATACAAAATAAAATTTTAAGGAACATTAGCTTTTTTTATACAACTTAAAACACAAAATTGCAAGCTGTTAATTGACCTTTTAATCGTTTTGAAACTAAATCTTCAATTCTTTCACGAATTGCATCAATAGAAATATTATTTATTATTTCTAAAGTAAAAGCATACATAAGCATCATTCTGGCACAATTTTCTTCAATTCCTCTTGAACGCAGATAAAACATTGCTTCAGGGTCTAACTGACCAATAGCAGCACCATGACTGCATTTAACATCATCAGCATAAATTTCAAGATGCGGCATTGTATTAATTTTTGCTGTATCTTTCAGCAGTATATTTTTATTACTTTGAAATGCATTTGTCTTTTGGGCGTTTTTTCTGACCAATATATATCCATTAAATACAGCTTTAGCTTCATCGTCAAGTATTCCTTTATATAGTTCATTACTATAACAATTGGGAACAACGTGCTCAATATAAGTCTGATTGTCAAAATGTTGTTTGCCATCAACAAGATATAAACCATATAAATTTGATTCAGAACCTTGACCATTAAGTTTTACGTGGATATTATCACGAACCAATCCTCCATTTAATGTTATTGTATTTGCTAATAAATGGCTGTTTGCTTCCTGATGAAAATAAGTAGAAGCTATTAATGTAGAATCATTATCTTTATTCTGGATTTTATAATAATCAACAAAAGCATTTTTATCAATAAATATCTCGCTTAAGGAATTTGTAAAGCTTTTTTTATGTTTTATTGAATAATCACAATGTATTAAGGTTAGATTACTATTTTTACCCATAATAACTAAATGACGCGGTTGCACAAAAATATTTTCATCACTGTTTATAATATTTACTATTTGAATAGGTTTTAGCACCTTAACATTATCAGGCACATAAATAAACAATCCATCCTGAGCAAAAGCAGTATTTAATGCATTTAGCCCATCATCAATATTAGAATATCTTCCGAAATGTTTTTCTATTAATTCCGGGTATTCTGTTTTAGCCTTAAATAGACTTCCTACTATCATCCCATTTGGAAGTGTTATTAATGCTTTATTTTTATAATTGACCCAACCATTCACCTGAGTTATCATATATGTATTCATATTAGATACTTTGCAGCTAAAAATATCTTCAATATTAAAATTATTATTAAAGGCTTTAAAATATTGATTGTACTCAAGGGACAATTTATCAGTTAAGTCTGTATATCTCCAGTTTTCTAATTTAGTATCAGGGAAACCTAATCTTTTGAAATTATTAAAAGCTTTATTTCTTAATTTTCTTATATAAGGAGTATCATTTTTGAAAATATATTTTTTATTCTCTTCAAAATTTGATAACATCTTAATTTGTAATGGGATATCTCTCGGGTTAGTTTTCATTGTTAGCTGTATATTTTTACTTTTAAAAAAATAAAAGAAGATGAGCATCAAAAAACAAACCGGTCTAAAAAGATTATTTTTTTTAGAAAAGTTCAGTAACTAAATGTTCATACTTAAGCTTATATCCGTAAACTAAATCTTATGTAAAGCCGAGCTGCACTCCATTGTTGGGAATTCTCGCTCAAACCTTCTCTTTATAACAAGGGCTGCACTTGCTGTGCTGCGTCAACACTGACGCATATTTCAACTTTTCGCTATTAAGTAATTTGCGGATTTAAGGCTCAATTTAATTTTCAACTTCTTTTTTAATCCACTCATAACCTTTTTCTTCCAATTCAACAGCAAGTTCTTTACCTGCTGACTTTACAATTTTGCCTTCATACAAAATATGGACAAAATCAGGGATAACATAATCTAAGATGCGTCTATAATGAGTTATTATTATTGTTGCATTATCTTTTGTTCTTAACTTATTAACTCCATTTGCAACTATTTTCAAAGCATCAATATCCAAACCGGAATCAGTTTCGTCAAGAATAGATAAAGTTGGTTCTAACATTGCCATCTGGAAAATTTCATTTCTTTTTTTCTCCCCGCCAGAAAAACCTTCATTAACAGAACGATCAGTTAATCTTGAATGAATTTTAACAAGTTTTTTCTTTTCTTCCATCATTGTAAGGAACTCAAATGTTGAAAGAGGTTTAAGACCTCTATAAAGCCGTTGTTCATTAACAGCAGTTCTCATAAAGGTAGTAATACTTACTCCGGGAATTTCAACAGGATACTGAAATCCCAAAAATATTCCTTCCTTTGCTCTGTCTTCCACTGACATTTCTAACAAATTCTTTCCTTTATATATAATTTCTCCTCCAATTATATCATAGCCATCTTTACCTGCAATAACTGATGCAAGAGTACTTTTACCTGTACCATTAGGGCCCATTATAGCATGTATTTCCCCTGCTTTTATCTCAAGATTTATACCTTTTAGTATTTCTTTATCGTTTATAGATACTCTTAAATTCTTTATTGATAACATTTTTTTATTTCTTATTTTTTTATTGATAATTAATTACCCAATACCTCCTTGTAAACTCACTGACAGTAACGTTTGTGCTTCAACAGCAAATTCCATAGGTAATTTTTTCATAACATCTTTTGCATAGCCATTAACAATTAGGTTAACAGCATTCTCAGTATTAATTCCTCTTTGATTACAATAAAATAGTTGATCTTCATTAATTTTTGAAGTTGTAGCTTCGTGTTCAGCAACAGACGATTTATTTGCAACCTCAATATGCGGGAAGGTATGAGCTCCGCATTTATTGCCGAGGAGTAAAGAGTCACATTGAGTATAATTTCTTGAATTAACAGCTTTTGTAAATATTTTAATTAAGCTTCTGAAACTGTTTTGACTATGCCCTGCAGAAATACCTTTTGAGATCACAGTACTTTTAGTGTTTTTACCTAAATGTATCATCTTTGTCCCTGCATCAGTTTGTTGATAATTATTTGTAAGAGTTATGGCATTATATTCAGATGAGGAATTATCACCTTTTAAAATAGTACTTGGGTAGGTCCAATTAATAGCAGAACCTGTTTCAACCATATTCCACGAGAGTTTAGAATTTTCACCAAGACAAAGGCCGCGTTTTGAACCCATATTGAAAACTCCTCCTTTGCCATCTTTGCCGCCAGGGTACCAATTTTGAACAGTAGAGTACTTTACCTCTGCATTTTTTTTAATCACAATCTCAACAACTCCTGAATGTAATTGGGTTTCAGGACGTATTGGGGCAGTACAGCCTTCCATATAACTTACATAACTATCTTCTTCTGCAATAATTAATGTCCTTTCAAACTGCCCAATATAGGCTGTATTCATTCTAAAATATGTTGAAATATCTATAGGGCACTTTACTCCCTTGGGGATGTAGCAAAATGTCCCATCACTGAATACTGCCGAATTTAAAGCAGCAAAAAAATTATCATTATATGGAATGACAGAGCCTAAATATTTTTTTATCAAATCAGGATATTTTTGAACAGCTTCTCCAATAGGACAAAAAATTATCCCGAGTTTTAATAAAGTATCGCTAAAAGTTGTTTTAACTGACACACTGTCAAAAACAGCATCCACAGCAGTACCACTTAGTTTTTTTTGTTCTTTTAATGAAATTCCAAGCTTATTAAAAGTTTTTAGTAATTCAGGGTCAACATTATCATTACTTTTTAGCTTAGTTTTAGATTTTGGTGCAGCGTAATAAATAATATTTTGATAATCAATATGAGGAATTTTTAGATGTGCCCAATTGGGTTGTTTCATCTTAAGCCATTTTTTAAATGCTTTCATCCTGAATTCAAACATAAACTCAGGTTCATTCTTTTTGTTAGAAATATATCTTATCGTATCTTCAGTTATCCCCTTAACAGCCGTTTCCATCTCAATATTAGAAATAAAGCCATATTTATATTTGCTCTTAGTTACATTTTCTATTATTTTGTTTTGATCTGGTTTCATTTTAAAATAAATAAAATATAAATTATTTATATTGAGTCTGCTTAAGAAAGTTTTAAATTTGAAGCATAAAAACAAAACATAAAATAATTTATAAACTGGTGAAACGTTTATTATATCTCATAACTTTTTATTTCTGATTGCTTAGCTTTTCTAAGTGGACTCTATAATATTTCTAAATATTAGCACAAATATATATATAAATAAATATAAACATATAAATAAACTTAAATATTAAAAAGATATTATATTTCAATTAAATTTATTGCTTTAAGAATATTTCAGAAACAACAAATCTAAATAG
>CAYNBX010000041.1:0-10940 GCA_964395505.1 uncultured Bacteroidales bacterium
ATATTCTAATTGGGAAAATTTTATATCGAAAAATCCTGAAAGGATAAAATAATTTTTTTTTCATGTTTTAAAGAAACAAAAGTATATTAGGCTTTATCCCACATTTTTAGCTTTCTTTGCAAATAATAATTGATTAAGATTTGTTAGATATTTAAAAAAATAAATTTTGAAGTATAAAATTTAAAAAAGTTATTCTCTTTTATTTAGAATTATTATATTTTTACAATATAATTTTAAAAAAAATTCATAGGCCCAAAAGTTTTGTTAATTAAAATAAACTTTTCGGGTCTTTTTATAATGAATTCAACATTGTTTACTATTATTTTTTAAAGACATATTTAGTACATTTCGAAATTTTAATAACGCCATCAGGCATCTTTGTAATTGCTTTTTTAACAATTACTTGTACTTTTTCGGCAAACAATGTTTTTTCTTTATTTGTTGCAGTTCCTTTTTCAACTTTTTCTTTTAAAGGCATCATTATTTTTATCATTTCAGGTTTAAAAAGTTTTATTTTATTAAAAACTGCTTTTACCATTTTGCCATTATCTTTTCTTTTGAATATCAAAGTAAAAGTTCCTTTTTCTCCTTTCAATGATTTATCAACAACGAGGTCATTAGCATTAATTTCTTGTCTTCCGTAAAAAGCTCTTGCACCTGTTATATAAGATGCAACATCTAATTGGTCTCCCCCACTTTGTGCTGCAACACGAATTTGTCCTCTAACAGGTATTTCCCCGTTTGGATAAAGGGCTTCAAGAGCTTGTTTTGAAAGCAAAAATCCCGAAGCAATACCTGCACATACATGACCACTGTATTTCCCAACATCGTCAAGTGAAATATTAAAAAAGTCCTCACCTGATTTTCTGTATCCTACAAGTGAAGCCATAGGGTCTTTAACTTTTATAATGCCTGCTTTGTCATAAATACTTGTTCCTTTCTTAACTTTTTGAATTTCAGTAATAGTGCCTTTTTTTGACACTTGCTCTTTGTTTTGATTGTGGTTTACGCAGCTTGCAAAAAATATTGTTACTGCAATCAATAATGATAGAATCTTCTTGTTCATGATTTTATTTATTTTATTAGTTAATAATTTATTATCTGCATTTTGTGATTTTTTTCTTTAATCCAATTTTGTTCATTCTTAATTATTTTATTTTTTCAAATATGGAATGTCCGTTTTTGTGCTTTATTAATTCCATATTATATTCTGTTTTTAAATATTTTTTTAATTCTTTGTCTGTCATTCTATTTTTCCTTAGTATTTTCGAGCCGGGGCGACTCATATAAGATAATCTTCCATTAATTTTCAAAACCCTGTATATTTCGTTTAAAACATCTTTTTTGTTTTTTATCATAGGAAAAGTATTATGTAGGTAAACTAAATCTATAGTATTGTCTTTTAAACCACTATAACAATCAGAGAGAATTGTTTCAATATTTTTTAATTTATATTTTTCTGCTTTTTTGTTTACAATTTCTATTACTTGTTTTTGAATATCAAGTGCAAATACTTTTCCTTTTGTACCAACAATTTTTGCAGCAGGAATTGTATTAAATCCAGGTCCACAGCCGAAATCTAAAATATAATATTCTGATTTTAGTTCGGAAAAATTTATTTCTTTTTCAATATTTCTGAATATTTTAAAAACTGACATAATAGTTGTCATTATTTTAAACGCAAACCAGAATATTTGTTTCTGTTTGTTTTTCATTTTGACCTTAATTTCACAAAACTTTATTAATTCAAAATATTTAATAAAAAATTACTTTATATGTAAAAATTGAATCTTTGGTTTTTATCCTAATAAAGTAAATCCCATCTTTCAAATTTCTATGTGAAAATCTTTCTGTATATGTTCCTGCCATTAATGTCTTGCTGCAGATTTGTTTAACTTTTTCTCCAAAAATATTAAAAATTGAAATTTCTACATTTTGTACAGAAGATAAGCTAAACTGAATATTTGCCGATTTTTTAATGGGATTGGGGGACACAGAAACATTGCTAATAACTCTATTTATAACCTCAATCCCTGTATTTATATTCATTTCAAGGTATGGATGTTTTGTTGTATCAGCAGCATCTTTTGAATAAAATTTAGCGAATTTAGTATTTGGATTAGCTATTATCACCAATCCATAATTAGGAATAGTTCCATCTAACCAATTATTTACTAATGAAGTAATATCTATTTCGTACCAGCCAAGTGTTGATGTAAAAGTTGCTGCTGCATATTCAGTGCTGTCATGTGTAACATTGCTTGATGCCTGCCAGGTATTTTCATCCCAGTCCTGAGTTATAGCAAAGATTTTTGATGGTGTTGGCGAACCGTCAGGTGCATGATAGTGCTGATAAATTTTCAATTTTGCATTTGAGATACTTTGTCCACTGTACTCACTTAAATCAAACTTTATCAATGTTTGGTGATAATTTTGCATAGGATCCCAGTTTGCTATCCATAATTCTTCATTATCAGGCATCATACCTGAGCTTCCTGTTTGGGTTGTCATGTCATCAGTTGGGTAAACTGTTGTTACTTGGGCTTTTGTTAACGTAAAGCCAAAAAATAATACTGCGATTGTAAAATAAAGTTTTTTCATGATAATTAAATTTAGTTAAACATTTATATTATTTATAATTCAAAATTCAAAATTCAAACTTGTATTAAAGCTGCGTCCTGGTTGCCTTAGCCAATCAAATTGGTAATGCTCTCTGTAATCCCGGTTTAAAATATTTTTTATTGAGAAATTAAGTTTAAAATATTTATTTATTTTCCATCCGCTTATAAAGTCAAAAACAACGAAAGCATCGGTTGGAACATCACCTATTGCAACTTTATTTTGTTTGGCAGAGTATTTTCCCTCTATTGCAACATTTAGCTTATAGGGTTTTATAAAGTACCTTGTTTCAAAGTTCACCTGTAAGGGCGGAATATCCATTAAAACTTCATCATTATCGTCATATCCATTTATGTAGCTTATATTACCTGATATAAGTAATCTTTCTATGAATTTATAATTAAAGCTAAGCTCACCGCCATAAATTAAGGCATTTCTATTATTAAATTTCCCTGTAGCATGTAATGAATCCCATTTTAGGATTATCATATTATTGATTTTATTCCTAAAAAAAGAAATATAAAGACTGTTGTTTTCTTGATTTCTTAATTTTAATCCAAAGTCTATATTAAAACTTTTTTCTGGTATCAAATCAGGGTTGCAAAAATTCATTCCACCAGGGGTCATAGTATTGATAAAAAGTTCTTTTGTAGAAGGAACACGGAATGCTTGTCCAATATTAGTAGTAATATTTATATTTTGTACAGGCATAAACGAAATTCCTAAATTACTGCTAAAAGCTTTATCGGATTTGGTTTTGGTTTCATGCAGGTCTTTACCATAATCATAAGGTGGTCCTGTCTGAGTAGTTTTAACAAGGTTTACAAGAGTATTAAAAGCATTCCATCGCAAACCACAACTCAAAAATATTTTTTTTGATAAAGAATAATTTGTCTGAGCAAAAACCCCAAGGCTTCTTTGATATGAATTGTTGATAGTTGTATCATGAGGACCATAATAAGCTAATTCGCCAATGTAAAATTGCTGATTGTTAGGCTCATATAGATAAGACTTTTTTTGTTCATCAATATGGATGTTATCTCTCTGATAAAAATCAAGTCCTGCAAGAATTTTTAATTGCGGTTTGACAATAAAATAAAAATCATGTTGATAAACATAATCTGTATTGTACAGATTTTTGTTTTGATTTATTACTCTTCTGTATTGTATTGATCTATAATTAAAAATACGTGCTGTAATTTTGTGCTTATGAGAAGATGCTTTTATTGTCATTTTTGGAAACCAGGGGGCTATACTTTCCCATTGGTAATTTATTCCAAATTTATAATGATCATCTTCAGGATGCAAAGCATTTAAGGAATCTGAAAATGCTGGTTTACCAATAGAATCAGCTTTGCTTATAAGTGTATTAAATTGTAATTTATGATGAAGATTTGGCTTAAATGTAAGTTTTGCTGAAAAAGAATTTTCATCAAAATTAGTACCCATCATTTCTTTACCAAGTGCATCTTTGTATGAATTGGCTTTTCTTTTGCCCGCTGTAAGATGGATAAAAAATTTATCTGTTATTTTGTTGTTTAACAAAAGATTGACATTATAGCCCTTACAAATCGACCGATAATTGATTTTGAAAGCTCCACCAACATACTTGTTTGTTAAAGGCTTTTTATAATCTTGTGTAATGATATTAACAACACCTCCAATAGCATCAGAACCATAAAGAGTAGAATAAGGACCTCTTAGTATTTCTATATCTTTAATATCTGAGGGGTTAACAAAAGTACCGGAAGCTCCAACATTTCTTTCAGAACTAATTCTTTCTCCATCTACCATCACTATAATTCTTTTACGCGCCAGCCCTCTTATTGAAGGTGCGCGATGATAACCTTGACCTGCCAATGAAACCGAAGGTTCTAATGTTATTATGTCCGGAACATTTAAAGTGGAATTCTCAGTTATGTTTTCCTCAGAAATTATTGATGACGGAGTAATTTGCCTGAAATTTGTCAATTGATTTTTTGCAGTTTCAACAACAAATTCATTTAGTGTAATAGCCGATAACTTTAGCTTTATTTCTAAATAACTTGTAGTTCCAACTTTAATAATTTTTTCCTGTGTCTCAAATCCTACAGAAGAAAAAACAATTGTTATGGTTCCAAGAGAAAGATTATTCAAAATAAATTCACCATCCTTATTCGTTGTTGTGCCAATTGTAGTATTCTTAACAAATACACTCACATATGGTAATGCTTTTTTTGTTTCAGCATTGATAACTTTTCCTTTAATGCTTAAATTCTGAGCTTCAAGATTTGAAGATAAAAATAAAAGCAAAGTCAAAATACTTGTCTTAAGAATTATTTTATACATATTTATATCATTCATAGTGTTTTTTTATAAAATAAATAATTATAAACGAACAGCGTTCACTTATTGTTCAAAAAAATTATCTTTTTAAAACTGCCATCCAGCCATTGAATAAAAAGGTATTAATTTCTTCGGCATACTGTTCCATTTCTTTTTTTGATAAATTATGCATAATGATTTCATTAACAATATTTACAAAAAATGAAATAATATTATGAATAAACCAATCAGAAACTTTAAAATTTGATTCATTATTAAAAGTTTTTAAAAAACCGACTTGTTTTAGGTATAATTCTGTAAATAAATCAATATATTTTTCTTTTAAGTTTTCGTATTCAGAACCTTGTGATTTAAAAAAGAGTAAATTTAGATTGTCTCTGTTTTTATCAAGAAAAAGAAACAATAAATGAGTTGATTGCCAGGTTCTCTCAATTGTCCACAAAACAGGATTTTTATTAAAATCTTCATTCATCATATATCTTTTAATCAATTGGTCGGCAGCATAAATAGTAGGATAAACAATTTCTTTAAAAATATCATCTTTCCCGTGAAAATAATTATAAATATTACTTACAGAAATGCCTACTTCTTTGGCAATTTTTCGCATAGAAGCATTTGAAAAACCCTTTTTATGAAATTCTGCTTTTGCTATTCTTATTATTCTATCTTTTATTTCGTCCTTTTTTATTTTCATAATAAGTAATAAATTTTCTGCTTGCAAAGTAATAAATAAAATTTTATTTAGACAAATTATAAATAAGATATTTTTTAAAAATTGTTAACAAAATAGCTATTTTAATTTTTTTTATGATGATTCTATGAATTTAAAAAGAAGATGCGGTTTTTACGGTCTTGCTTCCTTAATTGTCCAATAAGGTAAAAGCAAGGAGGTGAAAACAAATAAATTTATTTCAAATTATCGAGAATCTATAAAATTATTAATCACTTATCAGGTTTTATTTATTCTTAATCAATGTATCAAAATAATATTGATGTATGGTTTCATTGTTTCTACATCAAAAATTATTAATTTGTTTCAAATTGTTTATAATTATATTTCCCCTTATTTATAATTATGACATTTATACTATTGTTTAAAGAAACAAAAGCATATTAGGCTTTATCCCATATTTTTAGCTTTCTTTGCAAATAATAATTGATTAAGATTTGTTAGATATTTAAAAAAATAAATTTTGAAGTATAAAATTTAAAAAAGTTATTCTCTTTTATTTAGAATTATTATATTTTTACAATATAATTTTAAAAAAAATGAAAATTGAATTAAGAAAATTGTTTAGAATCATTCATAGAGATTTAGGTTATCTTTTTTTTGGAATGACTATCATTTATGCATTATCAGGCATTGGGATGAATCATATAAATGAATGGAATCCTAATTATATTATCAAAAGAAAAGATATAAAAGTAAAAATGCCTGTACACAAGGAAACTTTAAATAAAAGTGAAGTTTTAGAAATACTTGGTTCTATAGGAGAAAAGAAACATTTTAAAAATTATTATTTCCCTGAAGAAAACACAATAAAAATATTCATAAAGTATGGTTCAGTAAAAATCAATACAAAAACAGGCAAAGGTGTTATTGAAACATCGAGAAGAAGGCCTATTTTTAATCAAATAACATTTTTACATTATAATCCTGGCAAATTATGGACATATTTTTCTGATATATTTGCAGTCTCTTTGATTATCATAGCAATAACAGGCTTGTTTATAATCAAAGGCAAAAAAGGAATAACGGGTCGCGGAATATGGCTCACAGCAATAGGTATCATTATTCCCATAATCATTCTTTTTATTTATCTATAGATTTTTCTTATTTTATTAAGCCTAATATTTTTATGTTAAAATAAGCATATAATATATTCTGGTTCAGTGAAATATCCATAATTAAAACTAATAATGTAATTAATATGATTATTAAAAAATATATATCTTTGTGATTTCATAAAAACTGATGTTTAACATAAGCGGATGTGGCGTAATTGGTAGCCGCGCTAGATTTAGGATCTAGTGGTCTTTGACCGTGGGGGTTCGAGTCCCTTCATCCGCACATTTTTAGAATTTTTTTTAACTTATTTTTTTAACTTATTTAATTCAAATGAACATAACAAGACAGGATACAGGCAATTTAACAGCAACCATCAAAGTTGAAATTGTTAATGAGGATTATCAGGAAAACGTAAAAAAAGTCTTGAAAGATTATCAAAGGAAAACTGTTATGCCGGGTTTTAGACCTGGGAAAGTACCTTTTGCAATGATTAATAGAAAATACGGCAATGAGGTAATGGCTGAGGAAATTAATAAAAAATTGTCAGATTCTTTAAACAATTATTTTTCTGAGAATAAGATAAAATTTATTGGAGAGCCTTTACCTAATATTGAAAAAAATCAAACAATTGACTGGAAAAATCAAAAAGATTTTAATTTCTATTTTGATATAGGTTTGTACCCTGAGTTTGAAATAAATCCATTAGAAAATACTGAAATAGAATATTATGACATTATAGTTGACGATAAAGTTATTGATAATTATATTAATGGCATTCAAAAAAAATTTGGGACAATAACAAAACATGAAATTTCTAAAGAAGGTAATATACTTAAAGGTGAAATTATTGAACTTGACGAACAAGGTAATGTAAAGGAAGATGGGATAAGGAATAATACAAGTATTTTTATAGACAACATAAAGTTAAAATCTGCTAAGAAAAAATTTATAGGGATTAAACTAAATGATAAAGTAATATTTAATCCTTTAAAAGAAATACAAAATCAAAATGAGATTTCATTAATCTTAGGCATTAAAAAAGAAGATGTTAAAAATTTTAAATCAAATTTTCAATTTACTGTTAATGAAATAGAAAATATTGAACCTGCACCAATTGATGAAAATTTACTAAAAAAAGTATATACTCAGTATAATCTTAAGAATGAAGCACAACTAAGAGAACGTATTAAAACAGATGCTTCTTTTAAATTTGTTATTGAAAGTGAAAACAAGTTTAAGGAAGATATCTTTAATAAAATTATTGAACAAGCGAATATTTCCTTACCTGACGATTTTATTAAAAGATGGATTTTAGAAACCAATAAAGATAATTTAACAAAAGAAAATATTGATATTGCTTATACGCAATATTCTAAATCTCTTAGTACACAATTAGTAAAAAATAAAATTATTGAAGACTACAAAATTGAAGTTAAAGAAGATGAGGTAAAGGATTATATTAAAGCTTATTTTGCTGATAAAATAAAATTGGATGAAAAAAAAGATGATAAAATCAACGATAAATTAAATGATATTGCATCACAAGTGATGAAAGATGAAAAAGAGACGAAAAAAATATATGATGAATTATATGATAAAAAATTGATGGATCTTTTTAAAACTAAATTAATAGTTAAAAATAAAAAAGTTACTTATGAAGAATTTATTAAATTGACTGGTGAAAAATAAAATTAAAAATTATGAACACTTATGAATTCAAAAAATATGCAATAAAGCATCAGGGCATAAGCAGTTTGACCTTAGATGAATATATATCTGCTTCGAACAACTATATTTCTCCTACAATTATTGAGGAACGAAAGATGAACATTGCAACAATGGATGTTTTTTCTCGTTTGATGATGGATAGGATAATTTTCCTCGGTGTACCAATAGATGATTATGTTTCAAATATAGTCCAGGCTCAGCTGCTTTTTCTTGAATCAGTTGACTCAAAAAAAGACATTCAAATTTACATAAATACTCCTGGTGGTGGAGTATATCCGGGCTTAGGAATTTATGATACTATGCAGTACATATCTCCTGATGTTGCAACAATTTGTACAGGTATGGCTGCATCAATGGGAGCAGTTCTTTTATGTGCAGGGAAAAAAAATAAAAGATCAGCTTTAAAACATTCCAGAATATTAATTCATCAACCAATGGGTGGGACTCAAGGACAAGCCTCTGATATTGAAATTACAGCTCGCGAAATTCTAAAATTGAAAAAGGAGATATATCATATAATTGCGTATCATTCAGGTCAAGATTATAAAAAAATATGGAGAGATGCTGACAGAGATTACTGGATGACAGCCGAAGAAGCTAAAGAATATGGTATGATTGATGAAGTTCTTGGTAAGACTAAAAAATAAATATTTAGTAAATTATATAAAAAAAAGTAATTGACATTTAGTAATATTTTTTGTAATTTGCAATATGTTGTCCATCAAATTAAATACCAGTTTAAATTTGATTATACTTGAACCTTATATACGCAAATTAAATCTTATGCAAAGACGAACTGCACGTCATTGTTGGGGAATGCTCGCTCAGAACTTCTCTTAGTAACAAGTGTTATGCTTGCGATGCTCTTTGCTGGGCTGCGCCAATATTTGCAGAGGTAAAAAGAGAAAGTCTATATGTTGAAATTTTTAAATATGCAGCATAAAGTTGTAGATAACTTTTGTAAATTTGTTGTTCTTGTATCATAGAATACGGACATTTCAACTTTTCGCTGCGAAGTAATTTACGGATTTAAGGTTGAATAAAAAAAAGACTAAGAAATGATAATTTTAATATAAAATTTAATAAAATTATGTCAAAAAAAGAGGAAAGATGTTCGTTTTGCGGCAGGTTAAAAAAAGACACTAATATACTCATAGCTGGATTAGATGGTTATATTTGTGATTATTGTGTTTCTCAGGCTCAGATGATAATTAATGAAGAGCTTTCGTCAAGAGAGAAAGAAAAATATTCTAATATAAAACTTTTAAAACCGAATGAGATAAAAAAATATTTAGATCAATATGTGATTGGTCAGGATGATGCAAAAAAAATCTTGTCAGTTGCAGTTTATAATCATTATAAAAGGATAATGCAGCCGCCAAAGAAGAAAAATGAAGATGATGATGTTGAAATAGAAAAGTCAAACATTATTATTGTTGGGGAAACTGGCACTGGTAAAACACTCTTAGCTCGTACAATTGCAAAAATGTTAAATGTTCCCTTTTGTATTGCTGATGCCACTGTACTTACCGAAGCTGGTTATGTAGGAGAAGATGTTGAAAGTATATTATCAAAGTTATTGCAATCTGCTGATTTTAATGTCCATGCTGCTGAAAGAGGTATTGTTTTTATTGATGAGATTGATAAAATAGCTCGTAAAGATGATAACCCTTCAATAACCAGAGATGTATCAGGTGAAGGCGTTCAACAGGCTTTACTTAAACTTCTTGAGGGCACAATAGTAAATGTTCCACCTCAAGGAGGCAGAAAACACCCTGAACAAAGAATGATCCAAGTTAATACTCAAAATATATTGTTTATTTCTGGCGGTGCTTTTAATGGAATAGATAAAATAATAGGTTCTCGTACCAGAATGAATATGATAGGTTACAGCATTAATAAAGAACAAGATAATATTGATAAAAACAGACTATTGCAATATGTATCGCCACAAGATCTTAGAAAATTTGGTTTAATACCCGAGATAGTAGGTCGTTTCCCTGTAGTTACATATCTAAACCCTTTAGATAGAGAGGATTTAAAAAGAATCTTAACTGAACCTAAAAACTCTTTGGTAAAGCAATACACAAAACTATTTGAAATGGACGGAATAAAACTGACATTTGATGAAAAAGTCCTTGATTTTATTGTAGATAAAGCTATTGAATTTAAATTAGGAGCTAGAGGATTACGCTCAATCATTGAAGAAATCATGACTGACGCAATGTTTGAATTACCTTCTAAAAATAATGTTAAAAAACTGAGAATAACGTTGAAATATGCAAAAGAAAAATTTAGAGAAACCTATGTTGTTAGACATAAAGTAGCATGATAACGAAAATAAATATATTTTGATAAAGGCAGGAGACAAAACTCTTGCCTTTATTTATTTTATCTAAATAGGGCTTACTGAAAAACACATAACAATTTGTTTTATAGAATATTATATCCCTTTGCGTACCGTCTTCTTCGTTGGCTT
>CAYNBX010000042.1:0-10751 GCA_964395505.1 uncultured Bacteroidales bacterium
GCATTTAAAATAAAGACATTGTAAGAATTTTTTTCTGATTTTTTTTCATATATAGAATTAATTTTTTCTAACATATTTTTTGGATAACGCTCATCAGGTTTTAAATTAATTGCTTTTTCATATTGAGTTTTTGCGAGTTCAAAATCCTTTGCAATGTATAATTTATCAGCCTTTTCAATGGCATTTTCGTATTGTTTTTGTAGTATTTTCTTTTTAGCTAAAATTTTATTTATTTCTTTGATTTTATCCTTAGGATATTGCTTTGTATTAATTATTAAGCTTGCATTCTGATAAGCAATTTTAGCATCTTTATATTTTTCTGCATTTAATAAATTATCAGCATTAGCAATTGCATTATCATATTTTTCTTTAAGAGCTTTTTCTTCAGTTAGAATATCGTTTATCTTATTAATTTTATTTTCAGTATATCTCTCGTTTGGCTTGATTTTTAAAGCCTTTTGATAGTTGATTTTAGCTTTTTTATAATCTTTATTATTGAAAAAATCATCTCCCATTTTAATCGCCTTATTGTAAGCAGTTTCAACCTCTGGATCTTTATATATTTTATTTATTTGTTCTATTTTATCTTTTGGGTATTGTGCAGAGGGGTCTATTTTTAAAGCATTCTCATATTCAAACTTAGCCTTTCTATAATTTTTAGCTTTTAAGTATTTCTCGGCATTTGTAATGGCTGCTGCAAATAAATCATATTTAGACTTCTTATTTAAAATATTGTCAATCTCTTTAACCTTAGTTTCAGGATATTTTTTGTCAGGTTTTATCTTATGTGCTTTTTGATATTCGAGTTTTGCTTTTTTATAATTTTTTGCATTAAAAAATTTATCAGCTTTATTAATAGCTTTCTGATATGATTCTTCTTTAGCTTGAGATTGTTTAGTATTCTGAGCCATACTTGAATAATTAAAGCAAAATGTAAAAAAAGTTGTAAGCAATAATATTTTCAATAATATAAAAGAGTGTCTTGAAAATGTAATATTTTTAATGTACTTCATGAATTTTTATTGTTTATTATATTAAGCACATATATTTTTATGAGTTTCCTTCCTTACAAACATCATATAATACTTTAATCTTTTATTATTCCATCCTTTATGGTTAATTTTCTATCTGACATATTAGCTATATCTTTATTATGAGTAACGATAACAAAAGTTTGATTAAATTTATCTCTTAAAGTAAAGAATAATTTATGAAGTTCAATAGAAGATGCTGAGTCTAAATTACCTGAAGGTTCATCAGCGAGAATAACATCCGGGTTGTTAATTAAAGCTCTTGCCACTGCGACACGTTGTTGTTCACCACCAGAAAGTTCTGAAGGTTTATGTTCTATACGGTCAGTTAAATTTAGAAAATCAAGTATTTGTTTTGCTTTTTCTACAGCCGTTTTTCTTGATACTCTTGCAATATATGCAGGGATACATACATTTTCTAAGGCTGTAAACTCAGGTAAAAGGTGATGAAATTGAAATACAAAACCAATATGTTTATTTCTGAAATACGATAATCTTTTTTCAGCAAGATTGTTGACAAAAAAATTATTTATTTCAACAGTGCCGATATCAGCCCTATCAAGAGTTCCCAAAATATGTAAAAGTGTAGATTTCCCGGCTCCAGATGCACCAACTATAGTTACTATTTCTCCTTTTTTTATCTCAATATCAATACCTTTCAATACTTTTAGGTTTCCATAAGATTTGTGTATATTTTGTGCCCTTATCATAATCATACTTTTACTTTTTAAGATTTAATGCCTTGATAATAACATTTTTTATGTATTATATTGTATATCCAAAATCATAAACAAATTAATAAACGAATATAAAATAGTTAAAGTATCAATATGTTAATTAATTTTTACCTTGATTGAGCGATTTTAAATTATAGATTGATCAACTTAGATTTTAGGAATACAAAAATAATTTAATATCAGAATAATAAATTATTATATTTTTTTTTACTTTTGCTATGACAAATTTATTTATAAAAATACTATAATTTAATATAATATAATGAAAAAAACAGTTTTTACAAAGTATCACGAACAGTTGGGTGCAAAAATGGAAGAATTTGCAGGTTATTATATGCCAATCCAATATAAAAGTATTAACGAAGAACACATAACAGTTCGCAAAGGTGTTGGTGTTTTTGATGTGTCTCACATGGGTGAGTTCTGGGTAAAAGGGCCTAAATCTTTAAATTTTCTTCAAAGAATAACTTCAAATGATGTATCAGCATTGTTTGATGGGAAAGCTCAATATTCGTGTTTGCCAAATGGTAAACACGGCATAGTTGATGATTTGTTGGTTTACAGAATTAATGCTGAAACATATTTATTAGTTGTCAATGCTTCAAATATTGACAAAGACTGGAACTGGTGTGTTAAAAATGCTGAAGAAATGGGACTGGAAATTGGTAAAGATATTTATAATGCATCGGATGAAATTTGTCAGTTAGCAGTACAGGGACCTCTTGCATTAAAAGCAATGCAAAAATTAACTGACACTAAAATTACTGATATGGAATATTATACACATAAAAAAATAGACTTTGCAGGTATAAAAGACATTATTTTTTCTACAACAGGTTATACAGGTGCAGGTGGTTGTGAGATTTATACAGCTAATGAAAATGGTCCAAAAATATGGAAAGCTGTTTTTGAGGCTGGTAAAGAGTTTGGTATAAAACCTATAGGATTAGGAGCACGCGATACTTTACGCCTTGAAATGGGCTACTGCTTATACGGTAATGATATTAATGATTATACTTCTCCTATTGAAGCAGGTCTGGGGTGGATTACTAAATTTGTTGAAGGTAAAGATTTTATTGACAGAGAATTTTTACTAAAACAAAAAAAAGAGGGTGTTACAAGAAAATTGAAAGGTTTTGAAATGATTGACAGAGGCATCCCACGACAACATTATGAAATCTGTGATAAACAAGGAAATAATATTGGAGAAGTAACCTCAGGAACTATGTCTCCAATGCTGAAAAAAGGTATTGGTATGGGTTATATTAAAAAGGGGTTTACAAAAACTGATACTGAAATATATATTAAAATTCGTAACAAGTTATTAAAAGCTAAAATCATAAAACTGCCTTTTTATAAAAACTAAAAGTATAACTTCTAATATTTTTAATAATATCCTGAATATTAATTTTATTCAGGATTAGTTTTTTTAATTAATATTTATTTCATGATAAAAACAAAAGTTGACACACGAAAAACTGTAGAGGTTTGTTTTTCACCCAGGTTATTTCCACATATTATTACTCAGAATAATTATATTTCAGTAGTTGTTGATATTTTAAGAGCTTCAACATCGATATGTGCAGCTTTTGAAAATAAAGTAAAAAAAATTATACCTGTTTCATATATTAATAAAGCTAAAAAATATAAAGAAAAAGGATACTTAGTAGCATCAGAACGTGATGGTAAAATATTAGATTTTGCAGATTTCGGTAACTCTCCTTTTAATTTTTTAAAAGAAGAAGTTAAAGGTAAAGTAATAGCTTATCGCACGACAAATGGAACTCAAGCTATTAAAATAGCAGCAAAAAAATCAGACAAACTTGTTATTGGCTCCTTTATCAATCTCGAAGCTCTCAGTAATTGGCTCATAGAACAAAATAAAAATGTAGTTATACTTTGTGCAGGTTGGAAAAACAAATTTAACCTTGAAGACTCTATCTTTGCAGGCGCTTTGGCTGAAAAAATTCTAAATAATCCTAATTTCAAAACCAGCTGTGATTCTGCTGTAGCAGCCATAGATCTATGGAATATTTCAAAAACAAATCTATTGTCTTATATAGAAAAAGCATCACACAGACATAGATTGAAAAAAATGGTTTTAGACGATGTGCTTCAATATTGCTTTACACCTGACAGCTCAAAAATTATTCCTATACTTGACGGAGACGGAATAATTAATATCTCCGACCTATCTGAATAAATAATATTCATTAAATAAACGGTGTCTGTAAGTAAACTTATAGAAATATAATCTTTCCATAAGAAAACTATCTAACAAATTTAATTTGCAAGATACATAAGTTCGCATTCACCATAAAACTTATTCGTAATAATATTTCTACTTTACATACCTTAAAATCCTATTCATGTCCTCATTATCTTTATCACTTTTATGATAAAGTTCTATAAATACAATTCTATTTTCTTGTTTAAAATATGCATATATCAATCGAAATCCTGATTTTACACCTTTGCCCTTTAAACTTTTACAAGATATCTTCTTAACTTTTATCACGGGGCTTTCTAAAGCCAGTCTATTAATTCTAAAGCTGAAAGGTGGTCGTTCATCAGGTTCTATACTTAAAACTTTTTTAACTATTTCAATATCTTCATTAAGACTAGGGTATTTTTTCAGCAATTTTTTTAAATCTTTATTAAATTCCTTTAACTCTTCAAATATCATGGCCTCTCAGGTTCTTCATTATAGTTTCTTACTGAGAATGGTTTTTCACGATAAAAAGCTAATTCGTAATCTATTACCTCATTCTCCTCTGTAGCTTTCCATGGCATATCTTTATGGGAATAATCACTTATTGCAGCAGCTGACCAATCAGAAAATTGATCAATAACCCTATCTATTACTTCTTTTTCTGCACCATTTATTATGGTCAAATCTGGCTTTTTTAATGGGATATATCTTGTTTGCATATATCCATGATAATCAGTTTTTATTCTTTTCAACTGACTGCTTTCAATCATTTTATTGATGATGATATTTATTTTTTGCGGAACAGGTCCGTAAGGTAATTTTTTATACTGAGCTCCTGTCAGATGCTCTTCGTATATCTCATAATAATTAAAATCAGAAAAATAAAGTAATTTATACAAGACAGTTTCACCAACATTTGGCTTGCCAGCACAACATTCAAGAATGTAGAGTAATATATTTTTAAATTTATTCACATTAAGTTTGGGAATTGAAATTCGCATTTCTTGAGTTTTTGTTTTTCTCTCTTCAATATCTTTAATTTCTTCATGAACTTTGTAATCCTCAGCCAGAAATTTATCTAAAGAAAACTCGAGAACCTTAGATAGACTTATAATTTCTATAATAGAAATATTTCTATTGCCTAATTCCATTTGAGCAACAGAAGTTCTGGGAATATTAAGGAATCCGGCTAAATCTTCCTGTGAAAATCCCTTTGATTTTCTTCGCTCTGATATCCTTTTCCCGATTTGTTTTTTGTATAATTTTGAGTCCATAATTAATATTATATTTTATTGCAAAAAAACGAAATGTTTTAATATCCAACAAATTTTTGTTTTAATATTCGACATAATAATTAAAAAAGTTGCATTTTTTCCTTTTTAATTCTTATATAGTATCTGTAAGATATATTTAACCCGTTGAAAATAAAAGAAAATGCTGCTTGTAGTTTATATAAGAAAACTTCTAAAAACTATATAAGAGATTTGATGCAAAATTTATGGAAAGATAATATAAAAAAAACAATACTTTGAATATTTAATATGGGAAAATAGTATTTTTGAAAAATAAAAAAATCAAACTAATGTCACATCTATTTGTGGACATAATGCATTGAAAATCTATACTAAACATACACCTTATAACAATAAATATTAATAAACAAATACACTTAATAAGCCATTAAAGCAATGAATATAAAAGATAATAATTCTAATAAAACAAAAAATTTTAAATATAAGACCGAGCAATTTGCAGATATTAAAATACTTCGTTATAAAGTACCGGGATTTGAAAATCTATTGCTTAAACAAAAGAAATTGTTGTACTATCTTTACCAGGCAGCCTTATCTGGAAGAGATATTCTGTGGGATCAAAATTATAAGCACAATCTTTGTATAAGAAGAACTCTCGAAAACATAGTAAATACATATAAAGGTAATCGTAATACTGAAAACTTTAAAAAATTTATGACCTATACCAAAAAGGTATGGTTTTCAAATGGCATTCATCATAATTATTCCACAGAAAAATTTCTTCCTGATTTTTCAAAAGAATATTTTAAAGAACTAATTGATAATTCAGATAGAAATCAATTTCCATTAAAAAAAGATGAAACTTTAGATGATTTGATTAATAAACTTTATCCAATAATTTTTGATCCAAAGATAGATGCAAAAAGAGTAAACCTTGATCCAAACCTTGATATGATTAAGAATTCTTCCAATAATTTTTATGAAAACATTTCACAAAAAGAAGTTGAAGATTATTATAAAAAAATAAAAAATAAAAAAAATCCGATTTTGTATGAAATGAATTCAAAGATGCTAAAAGAGAATGGTGAGATAAAAGAGAGAGTTTGGAAAATAGGAGGTATGTATTCTGAAGCAATTGAAAAAATTGTTTATTGGCTTGAGAAAGCAGCTGATACAGCAGAGACTGAAATTCAGAAGAAAGCATTAGAAAAACTGATAGAATTTTATAAAACAGGATATATAAAAACTTTTAATGATTATAATATCTTATGGCTCAAAGATACAGATTCACAAATTGATGTTATCAATGGATTTATTGAAGTATATGGAGATCCTTTAGGTAAAAAAGCAACGTTTGAATCTTTAGTCTCCTTTCGCGATGATGAAGCAACAAAAAGAGCAAAGATAATTAGTGATAATGCAGAATGGTTTGAAAACAACTCTCCAACTAATAAAGCTTATAAAAAGAAAAATATTAAAGGTGTTACGGCTAAAGGTATTAATGCTGTTATAGAATCAGGCGATTGCTCACCTTCAACACCTATAGGCATCAATTTGCCAAATGCTGACTGGATTAGAGCTGAATATGGTTCAAAATCAGTATCTATAAATAATATCTTATATGCTTATGAGCAGGTTTCAAAAGATAGCGGTGCTGTTGAAGAATTTGCTTATTCAAAACAAGAAGTAGATTTGAGTAAGAAATACAGTATCCTTGCAGAAAATTTACAAACTGATTTGCATGAAATTATTGGTCATGGTTCTGGAAAATTAAAAAAAGGAACAGCTGAACCAGACAAGACTTTAAAAAATTACTCTTCTACTATTGAAGAAACAAGGGCTGACCTTGCTGCTCTTTATTTTATTATGGATACAAAATTAATTGAATTAGGATTGATGCCTTCAATTGATGTGGGTAAAGTTACATACAACAGCTATATTCGTAATGGATTGATGACCCAACTGGTAAAAGTTAAATCAGGAAGCAATATTGAAGAATCACATATGCGTAATAGACAAATTATTGCTAAATGGGCTTATGAAAAAGGTATGAATGAAAATGTTATTGAAAAAATAATAAAAGATGCTAAGACATATTTCATTATCAATGATTATGATAAGTTACGTAAGATATTTGGTGAATTACTTTGTGAAGTACAACGTATAAAATCAGAAGGGGATTATCAGGCAGCTAAAAATTTAGTCGAGAATTATGGCGTTAAAGTTGATTTAGAACTACATAAAGAAGTAAAACGCCGCTGGGAAAAATTAAACATTGCTCCTTACAGTGGTTTTATTCAACCTGTATTAATACCAGAAATTAAAAATGGAGAAATTATTGATGTTAAAATAGAATACCCTGAAGATTTTACTGCTCAGATGTTGTTCTATGCAAAAAAATACTCTTTTTTACCGACTTACAACTAAAAGTAAAAAGGGGAAAAAGGGTTTTACTGCTTTTCTGATTTTAGAATATCTTTGAAATCAAAAATCAGTGTTCTGTTGAAATTCTTTAGATTTTAAAAATCTAAAGAATTTTGCATTATCTCAAAGTTTGAGACCTTAAAAAAACAATGAATTTGAATATTAAAGCAAAAACTCCCAAAAGTCTCCACTTACTCATAGGTTTAGATTTAGAGGTGGTAAAAAGAGAGTAGATTTTGTAATTTCCAATAAACGATTACAATATTTATAATGTCTATAAGCTATATTTAACTCATTGAAAATAAAAGAAAATACTACTTGCAGTTTATATAATAACAATAATTAAAAATTTCAAATTCAGGTTTAAAGGCTAAAGTTTAAAAGCTATTGGGTAACTTTGATATATTTTAAATACACTTGTAAATAAAATATTATTATATTCGCAATGTCAAATATAATAAATAACTTATTATTAACAAAATCCCTATTAAATAAAATTTAAGATTTTAATTTTTTATGCGCAAAATTATTTAATAGGGTTCACCCTGTGAAATAAAATTTTAGATTTTAATTTTTCAAAGCAAAACTATTTCACAGGGTAAATGAACTATAAAAATATAAACATTTGAAATATAAATTATAATAGCTTTTTATATTTGAGATTTTTTATATTTGAATTTCATATATAGTACTTGGGATTAATTTTAATTTACATTTATAGGATTGTATATGTATGATTAGAACATTAAATAGTTCTGAAAAAATAATAAAAAAGAAAAATAAAAAAATATTAATTGTTCTTTTACTTGGAATTTTTATAGGAGCTTTTGATATATCAGTCATTGGTCCAGCTATTTCATCCATAAAAGAAACATTAAATTTACAAGCTCGTTCTTTATCCTGGATATTTTCAATTAATGTTTTATTCACTTTAGTATTCACACCTTTAACCACAAGATTATCTGACACTTTCAGCAAGAAAAAGATATTTATAATAACAATAAGCATATTTGCAGTAGGTTCATTAGTTGTAGCACTTTCTAATAGTTTTGAAATGCTTTTAACAGGGAGAGCCATTCAGGGCATTGGGGTAAGCGGCATCTTCCCTGTTGTTCCTGCAATTATCGGAGATGTTGTTGCTGCTGAAAAAAGAGGAAGAGCATTAGGTCTTATCGGTGCTGTATTTGGAATAGCAAGCATTTTAGGACCTATTGCTGCAGGTGTTTTGTTATATTACTTCTCATGGAACGCACTTTTCATTATTAATATACCTATTGCTTTATTTATTGTCCTTGCTGGAATCAAGTTTTTACCTGACTATGAATCAAAAGATAAATCCAAATTTGATTGGTGGGGAACAATAACACTTGGCTTTATTGTTGGTTTATTCGCTTTTGGAATAAGTAAAATTAATACAGGTAATTTTCCTCAAAGTTTAATTTATGACTCCCTCCCATACTTTTTATTCTCATGTATTTTGTTGATTGTATTTATATTTATCGAAAGAAAAGAAAAAGCACCAATATTTAAATCAAACATAATTAATTCCAGACAAATAAAAATAGTTATAATGATTGCAATAGGCACAGGTATTTTTCAAGCATCTTTTATTTTTATACCTAATATGATAGTTGATGTTTTTCATACCAGTCCTTCAAAAGCAAGTTTTATGCTTATGCCGATTGTAATAGCAATGGCTGTTGGATCACCTTTGGCAGGTAGATTAGTTGATAAAATAGGAACAAAATTTATTTTATTTACTGGTCTGACATTAGTTTCTGTTGGTTTAATTTTGTTAAGTAATATTACCAATCAAATGTATTTATTTTATTTTGCAGGTATTTTATTTGGATTTGGAGTTTCTACCTTAGAAAGTTCATCATTAAGATATATTTTGCTTAATGAAGTTTCAAATAATGAAAGAACTTCTGCTCAGGGAATGTTATCAATTTTTATAAGTACAGGTCAGCTATTAGGAGCTTCTTTAATTGGCGCTATTGCAACGTCTTATTCAGGAAAGTTGTCATCTGGCTATAATGCAGCTTATTTATATATCGCATTTCTTGCAATACCTCTAATTGTGATTAGCATCTTTTTGAAAAGCAGAAAAAAAGAAATAGAAACATTCAGATAAGAATAAGAAAATAGTTCTACTGCTATTTTAATGGCTAAGTTGTTTTTATTGGAATGAATGATTGATTGATTGATTTAGTAATTGGAAGCATTCTAAAACTGCGTAAATAAAAATTTTATTAATTTTTATAAATCCAATGTTTATCTAAAAAATGGCTTCATCCGAATTAATTTTTAGATTGATTAAGCCTTTCTTTTAAGATTTTTTCAATCTTTATAACTAATTCCGATTCTGAAATACTAGAACCAAGCTCTTTATGAGCATCAGAAAGAATTTTAGAGACTTTATTGATTTTATCTGATAAAAAATTAATTTTTTCTATTAATATTTTCTCATCTTCTGTATCCCAATATTCTCCTTCATCAATAACATCAAGATTAGAAAAATATTTTTTTTGCAGATATTTTAATAGTTTGACAATAGTGATATGAACATCTACAGGTGCAAATTGAGTTTTCACAGAAATAAATTGGGGTTTTTTATTTTTTTCTTGTCTCTGCCCAACCATTTGAAGAAGTTCACAGAGAACACCATTTTTGTCAAATAAAAAACTAAAAGTTTCACAATGATTATGAATATTTATACTAATACCTTTTAATGGTAAATGTCCTGTTATTTTTAAGCCTCTTTCTGTTTTTTCAAAATTTGAAGTATTTGCTTTGTTAAAATCTTCATCCAAAATTGCATATTCCCAGTTCATGGTTTGGGCTATATCCTTTAGCTCATCGCAAATCGGCTCAATTAATTCAGGTGATTTTAGTTTCCCACGATAATGAATTGTTAATCCCACCTTTTAACTTTTTATTAATTTAAAATATTATTTTTGATGAATTTTTTGTTTCAAAGATATAAATTAAAAATGATACATACATAACTATAATCATAAATAAGAAAAATGGACATATTAAATATACTTTGAATCGTGGGCACAGGCTGTGAACAAAAAGAATTTAGTCCCGA
>CAYNBX010000043.1:0-7283 GCA_964395505.1 uncultured Bacteroidales bacterium
AATAAAATATTTTCAATATATGAATAACTGTCTATATCGCATGTTTTTAATTTCAGGCATTTTTGCGTGTGCCCCTTTGATAGATTTCCAGAGCACTTTATTTAATTCCTGTTCTGGGGTTTTATCTTCTTCATCAAAATCCATCAGAAGTGATGATTGTGCTCCGTAAGTTGATTCAGTATTGAAATGGTTCAGAGGCCATGTATTTTTTAGATATTTATATGGGGTAAAATCTGGATGATTCGTGAAAGCTGGTGTTAATGGGAAGGCTGCTGCATCATATTGACTCATTGTAGGTAATCCAAGGATAAGTTCTATTGTTTTTAATACACTTGTAGTGCTGTACATATTATGATCCACAAAACCTCTTTTTACATAGGGGGATGCTAGCAGAAGGATGGAACGGTGTGCATCAACATGGTCTGGTCCGTTTTGTGCATCATCTTCGAGTATGAAGATAGCAGTCTCCTTCCAAAATTTACTGTGTGAGACAGCATCCACGACCATACCGAGAGCCAGATCATTATCAGCAACCATAGAACGCGGAGTGTGTTTCCCCGGTTCTGTTCCATAAGTATGGTCCTCTGGTAAGCGCATAATCATAAGATTAGGCCACTTCCCTGTTTTTTCGTATTTATGCAATTCACGTATGAACTCTTTTGCCCTCAGAGTATCTGGATAATCCAGGTCCCATGGTCTGAAATCAGGATCAAAATGACCTTTTAGATTTTTCATATTTGTGTATGGAACGGAGTCTATGCCAGGTTCAAATTTTATAAATTCTGCATAACTACGGTAGGAGATGCCTTTTTTATTTGCAATGTCCCATATATATCCGATGTGTGGTGAAGCAATAGCATATTCTCCTTCCGAAGGATATGCTCCACCTCTTTCTGAGTAATATGTAGGCCAGGATTTTTCCACAAAGTCGGTAGCAATGGCAGCAGTTGACCATTCATGCCCGTCTGCACTTACTTCTGCATCTACGTAAAAGTTATCAAAAAGTACGAAATCTTCTGCAATCTTATGGTGATTCGGTGAGATTTTTCTCCCGAACAATACAAGTGATGAATCTCCGTTCCCTTGCGGCAGGTCCCCAAAAACCTGATCATAGGTGCGGTTTTCCTTGATAATATAAATCACATGTTTGATTGGTGAAGAACCTCCTGTATAGGATGGAATTACGTGAAGTTTTCTGCTTTTTCGTTTATTTCTTTTCTTACTTAATTTATTCCAACCATTGTTCTTGCGTACCTGTTCTGTATATATTTTTAGTTGTTTTTTATCTGGAACCGGAAGAACAGAAACTGTACCCCACAGTAATCTGCCGATGTACTGCTTACTGTTATAATCTGTTTTTGTAGGAACTGGTCCCTGAGGATTTGGTTTGGAACTTACGCCTTTGCCATTGGCTATAAAAAGAGTTTTCCCGTCTTTTGATAGAGCTGTGGCAGTTGGGTACCAGCCTGCAGGAATCAATCCTGTGATATGAGGTTTACTTATTTTTGAAACATCAATGACAGATACGTCATTGTTGTCAGCATTTGCGACATAGAGTGTCCTACTGTCAGCTGATATGGCAAGTCCATTTGGTGTGGAGCCGTAATTGGCATTTTTATAAGGAGTGATAGAAATAGTTTTTAAAACACTGTCAGCTTTGGTGTCTATAACCGAAATATTATCCGTATTTGCATTAGCTACGAAAAGCCGTCCATCATTAGCTAGAGTCATTTTATTGGGATGCTCCCCAACCGGGATTTTTTTCAACAGAGTCAAATTATCAGCACTTACTACTGCAACGGTACTGGCACCCCAGATACTTACATAAATCTTTTTCCCTAAGGGACCTATAATAACATCATATAAAAAATGCTCAAAAGAAAGCCTTTTTATGATTTTCTTATTTAGAACAGAGATTTTAAGAAGTTCTTTTGAAGTTCTTGTTGCTGCATATATTATTTGTCCGTGGTCTGCTGACTTTATACCCATGATAAATTGTTCCTTTTTTGAGCAGGTGTCCACAGAGGTAAAGGAACAGGTGTCCAAAGAGATAGAGTCGGTCTGGATAAATTGAGTGCCTTGCCGAGCAAAAATGTATATTAAATTTCTACCTCCACCAGAGACAAATAACTTTTTACCATCTGAACTGAAATCAATGCCGAAAAAAGAAGCAGTCACTGGAAGAGTCTGTATTTGTTTCTGCTGTGCAATATCAATTATTGAAACAAATTGTTCACTGTAGCCATTGTTAGTTACAGCGAGGTATTTATCATCAGGACTGATTACCATATTCAATGGTAAATCCCCAACAGGAATTTGTTTCCCTGCTGGAGTTAAGGTATAATGATTAGGTAGAAGCACAGATTTGTTGCTTAATATTCCAGGAAGAACAGTTCTGATATTTCTATTAAAGGAACTTAGTATAAGTAATGCCAGAGTTATAAAAACCCAATAATGTAATTTAAAGATTCTGTTTTTTTTCATAATTTAAATTTAAGTAATTGATAATCGTCTATATAGTTAGTGTTTATCCATAATGTCCATTTTCTGCGTTACGTTCGTCAAAATAATGCTCATCCAGATGTAGCTTTTGTAAGATATTTTAAAAAAACCAACAAAAAGCACAAATTGCGACTCTGCTTTTTTTGACTTCGCAAGCCTTGAAAATGAACATTTTGATTCAAGCACTGATTTTACGGATAGACACTAATCCTATTTTATTTCTTTATTATTCTTCCTGTCATTCTTGACAGTTCTTTTGATTTATCTGCACTTCCTTTGGAACTACCAAAAAAGAAATTATAAATAGAACCAAAAATCATTGCAATAACAACGCCAAGTATTGTATCAGCAAATCTTTGGTTCTCAGGTCTAATTTCTATAAGAGTAATCATAAAAATGTAGGCAAACCCAAGCACAACAGATATTATTGCTAAAATATAAACAAAATGTTTACTGAACTTGTCTTCCTGTCCCAAAGCTGCCTCTTGCATGCTTCTTGCATCCTGAATATCTTTTAAATAAAGGTCAAGTTCTTTTAATTCAAAGTCTTTTTGTTGTTTAAGTAAATCTTGTTTTTCATCATCACTTAAATCACTATTTGTGATAAGATTTTTTACAACACCCATAACACCATTATCAGGAAGTAAATCCCCTACTATATTCAATGCCATTGGTATTTTATTACATACAATTTTACCAAATTTAGTGTCTTTAAACTTTTTCTTATTTTTCATAATTATAAAATTTTATTGTATTAAAGTAAATAATAATTATTTATTTCCTATGACTTAAACGGTAGTTTGCCTATCCAACATGCTGAATTCAACGGTATTTATAATGAGTTCAAACATTCAAGCAAAACACATCAATATTATGTTTTTTAAAGTTTCTCATTCTTCTGCATACTTCAAAACCTTCTCTAAACCCCTGGTCATTTGTGTTTCCTTCAATTGTGTGGAACCAATCTCCATCAATATTAACAATAATTCCTGTATGAACCCAGTCATAAGGAGTTTTGGCAATTAAGAATAAATCTCCTGACTTTACTCTTGCAATAGATTTTCTAATTTCTATATTTCTTAGCAAAACACCTGTTTTTAAGCCGTAGTTTCCAACAACATCACAACTATAAGATTTAGGCATAATTTCAGTAAAATTTCTTTTAACTGTTGAAAATGCCTGGTCCAGTATTGTTTGTACAAATCCCATACACCATGACCAGGGTTTACCCTGATTACCATCCATATATGAACGTACCCAGGGTCCTTCATTGTTATTATTCAATTCTCTTGGTATATTCTTCAAATGCTGATTTGCATAAGCAATTATCAATTTTCTTATATTTGTCCCTTCAATTTTTGTAAAAGCGTTTTTTAAAGGTCTGCACAATGCTTTAAAAGTTCTGTCACCCACTATGCCATCAATTTCTAAATGTTTCATCTTTTGAAATTTTTTTACAACGTATTGTGTTTGATGACCATAATCTCCATCAATAGTTACAATATAATCCCACCCATTTTCAATATACCTCCATAAATTTAGCCATTCCTGTACTTTTTTTACATCTTTACCTTTAGAGCCAATTTTTAAAACTTCATTTATAATAAGCTCATTTTTATAATATTCTTTTTTCATATTATAATATTTTATTTTAAAATCGCAAATATAAAAAACTAATCAATTGTAGGCAAAATTATTATTGAATATTTATTGTATTTTTTTAAAAAAATAACTGTTTTTGAGGTTAAATTTCTTTTGTTTTATTTTTCAACCAATTTTTTTCGTCTTCATCAATGTAGGGAGAAAGTTTATCAAATACTTTTTTATGATAATCGTTTAGCCATTGTTTTTCATTTTCCGTAAGCATTGACACATCAATTAAAGAAGTATCAATAGGGCAAAGGGTGATAGTTTCGAATTTCAAAAACTTAGCAAAGGTTGTTTTTTTATCTTCTATGCAAAGGATAAGATTTTCAATTCGTATGCCGTGTTTATTTTCGATATAAACTCCAGGTTCATTAGATGTTATCATTCCGGGCTGAAAATATATATCCTTATAAGATGAAACACTTGGACCTATTGCTTGAGGTCCTTCGTGAACATTAAGAAAATACCCTACTCCATGCCCGGTACCGTGTCCATAGTTCATACCATTATCCCATAAAGGTTTTCTTGCAAGTATTTCAAGTTGATAACCTTTTGTCCCTATGGGAAATTTTGCTGTTGCTAAATCAATATGACCTTTTAAAACTAAAGTATAATCATGAATTTCTTCTTCATTAGGTTTGCCAAGAGCTATTGTTCTTGTAATGTCAGTAGTGCCTCCTAAATACTGACCACCAGAATCAATTAATAAAAGTCCTTTTTGTTTTAATTCAATATCTGTTTGAGGAGTTGCTTGGTAATGAACTATTGCTCCGTGAGCTGCATACCCGGCAATAGTAGAAAAACTTAATTCTATAAAACCCTCTTGTTGACTTCGGAAAAACTCTAATTTTTTACTTGCTGTAATCTCAGTAATCTTCATCTTCCCTAAATTATTATCTAACCAATGATAAAATTTTACAAGTGCAACACCATCTATAATCATTGTATTTTTTATATGTTGAATTTCAACAGGATTTTTGATGGCCTTCTGCTTTGTTGTGATATTTATATCTTCAATTATTAAACATCCTTCAGGTATTGCATCATACAGCCATTTATTTGTTTTCTTTGAATCAATAAGAACTGAACTTCCTTTTTCAATTTTAGAAATAAAATCAATAATTTTCTCATAAGGATAAATTTTCAAACCATCTTTATTGAGTTGGTTTTTAACATCATCAGGTATTTTTTTATCTTCAATAAAAAGGAATGCATCATCTTGTGAAATAAGAGCATAACTTATAAAAACAGGATTAAAATCAACATCATTTCCACGAATATTAAAAAGCCACGCAATATCATCAAGGCTTGTAAGTAGATGATAGTCAATATTTTTTTTAGTCATTATATTTCTAAGCTCAGTTATTTTTTGAGTTCTGGATTTGCCGGCATATTTAACACTATGAATAAAAATAGGATTCATAGGTATTGTCGGTCTATCAACCCAGATTAAGTCAATAAGGTCATAATTTGTTTCCAGAATAATATTTTTATTTAAAAATATCTTTTCCATATTTTGAACAGCAGATACAGAAAAGACTTTAGCATTAATACCAACTTTTTTCCCTTTTGACAATTTGTTATATAAGTATTGAATATATTCAGGTTCACGCGTTCTCATTTTATGCAGAACTATTCCTGAGTTTTTCAACTGTTTATCAGCTTGAATGAAATATCTGGAGTCTGTCCATAGACCTGCTTCATCCATTGTAACGACAATAGTTCCTGCAGAGCCAGTAAAACCAGAAATCCAGGACATAGATTCCCAATGTTTAGCAACATATTCACTTTGATGTGGATCTGTATCTGGAATGATATAAGCATCTAAATTACAGCTCTTCATCAAATTTCTTAATTTGTTTATTTTTTCTCTATTAGTCATAATATTTTCAATTATTTATTTCGATAAAAGTATATATATTTTTTTTGATATGCTTTAAAATTAGCTAAATTCAAGTCACAAATGCAACTTTTTGATTAAATTTTGGATTTGTAAATTTATTAAAATATTGTGAAAAAAATAATTTTGTATTTTTATGTGTTAAATGAATCGATAATTTTAAACCTCCATTCCTGCCAGCCTTTCAAAGGTTATCAAGGTTTGAAGGTGAAAGACCTACCTTTTCGTAAGCAAGGAGTTTCTAAATATATAATTTTATAGTCAGTACTTGAATTTGGAATTTTACCTATCTTTGCTGAAAATTATGCAATAATTGTATGTTTTTGTAGTTTTATTTTCAACAAAAAAACAGTATTTATTTTTAGACAAAGTTTAAAAATAAAGTGTAAATTTACAAAAAATGAATTTCCTTCGTTTTTTAGTCAGTAAAAAATTTTTTAAAAATTTGGCAATTGCAATTTTTATAATAATAATATTGGTGATTGCTGCATTCAAATTTTTGGATATTTATACTCTGCATGGGGAATCGATAACTGTTCCGAACTTTTCTGGTTTAAAAATTGAAGATTTAAATCAATTTTCTTTAAATAATGAATTTAAGTTTGTGCTTTTAGATTCAATTTATGATAATACAAAAGAAAAAGGAACTATTATATATCAGGATCCTTTACAAAATACAAGAGTAAAAAAGGGGAGAAAAATATATTTAACAGTTATTGCCAAATTGCCTGAACAAGTTATTATGCCAAATCTTTTGGATCTTTCGTTAAGACAGGCCTTAGGTATTCTTGAAACACATGGATTATATGTAGATAGACTTAAATATGTACCAGACATTGCTCAAAATGCAGTACTGCAGCAACTTTACAAAGATGAAATAATAGAGCCAGGAACTAAAATTGTTAAAGGTTCAAAAATTGACCTTGTGATTGGAAGAGGAGTAGATAATATTAAAACTCCGGTGCCTTTCCTTATTGGTAAAAAACAAAATGAAGCTATTAAAACTATAAATGAAGCCTCATTAAATATTGGCAATGAATATTTTTTAGATGGAAAAGAGAAAGAACATTCTCGTGTTTATAAACAATACCCTGCATATAATTCTGATACCTTGCTTAAACTTGGAGCAAATGTTAATTTATGGTATCGCTGTGATGAGAATTTTGATTTTATTAAACTGTTGGAAAGTTTAAAAACTGATACTTTAAAAACTGATACTTTAAAAACTGATACT
>CAYNBX010000043.1:7383-10739 GCA_964395505.1 uncultured Bacteroidales bacterium
TTTAAAAACTGATACTTTAAAAACTGATACTTTAAAAACTGATACTACATTAATTGATACTGTTTTATAATGAAAATTTATATTTTATCTATAATATTTTTATTGACAATTAATTCTTTTGTTTTTTCTCAAGAATATTTATTTGATTTACAGGTTAATCCTATTATAAAAACTGAAAATAAAACAGCAAATCGTTTTAAAGATAAAAAAATACTTAATAATCCTATCACTTTACCTTTTTTTGATGATTTTACTTCTAAAGATATTTTCCCTGATACTTCACATTGGATTGATAATTATGCATTCATCAATAACAGTTATCCTGTTTGTCCTGTTAGTATTGGTGTAGCCACTTTAGATGCTATTGACAACACAGGAGCAATATATGCTGATGCAAGTATTTATCCTTTTATTGCTGACCATCTAACATCAAGGCACATTCGTCTGGATTCTATTTTTACTCCAAGAATAAAAGCAATTTCTGCTAGAGACTCTGTGTATTTAAGTTTCTTCTATCAACCACAAGGTAATGGAAATGCACCTGAAACAAAAGATTCTCTTATACTGGAATTTTTTGTGTCTCCTGCTGATACTATTATTTTACCACCTGATACTTGCATTACACCGGCAGATACGGTTATTACACCAGCAGATACCAGTTTCATTGGCAATGACACAATTATTACTCCTGCTGATACATCTATTTACCCTCCTGATACTACTATAAACATTGATAGTACTTTTATTGCCCCTATATGGCAAAAAATATGGAGCACTGAAGGTATGACACTTGATACTTTCTATTCTAAAAATAATACTTATTTTAAACAGGTTATGATACCTATTCTCGACAGTACAAATTATCCTGACAGCATAAATTTTTTCAAGAAAGATTTCCAATTTCGTTTTGTTAATTATGCAAGCATAGCTAATTTGCCAAGCTGGAGAAGTAATGCTGACTATTGGAATATTGATTATGTTTATATAAACATAGGACGAAATCGTGGAGATACTGTTTATAAAGATATTACTTTTGTTAAAAATGCCCCTTCGCTTCTTAAACATTACCAATCAATGCCTTACAGACAATATTGTAAAGAGCCATTAAAAGAAATGCAAGACACACTTGATATATTTATTAGCAACTTAGATAATATAACTCATAATTATTCTTATAAATATATTGTTACAAACCAGAAAGGAGAAGACATTAATACTTATCTCGGTGGTTCATATAATATTGAACCATTTTACAATTATGGATATCAAGATTGGCAACCTCATTCACATCCACCTGTAAGATATATTTTACCTATCGGATACAATGCAGATAGTGCTTCCTTTGTGATTACACATATAATTTCTGGAGATTCCAGCTTATCACGATTAGATAATGATACAATAAGATTTTATCAAAAATTATATAATTATTATGCTTATGATGATGGAACTGCTGAAGCTGGCTATGGTTTAGAACCAGCAAATGCTCAATTAGCATATAAATTTAAGCTTAATGGGAAAGACACTATTAGAGCTGTAAGAATGTATTTTAATCAAACATTAAATGGAGCAAACCAAAAATATTTTTATCTAAGAATCTGGGATGATAACGGGGGCAAACCCGGTGATATTATTTACGAACAAAGAGTTGAACCCTTATTTGAAGATGGCCTTAATAAATTCCATACTTATGTGCTTGACTCAGCTGTTCCTGCTCAAGATTTTTTTTATGTAGGATGGGAGCAAACAACAAATGATAATCTCAACATTGGCTTTGACAAAAATGATAATTCACAAAAAAATATCTTTTATAAAACCTCAAGCGAATGGCATAATACTATGTTTCATGGCTCTTTAATGATAAGACCGGTTATTGGCAAAAAATTTCATCTTCAAGGAATTAATCCAATACATAATGATAGCTCATCATTTGAATGCAAAATTTTCCCTAATCCCATTTATGACGGAACTTTACATATTATCTTACCATCAAAATATGATAATTCTTCAATTCAAAACAATCTTGAAATAAAAATATATAATATTTTTGGACAATCCGTATTGTATAAAAAATACCAAAAAACACTAAATGTTTCATCTCTAAGAAATGGGATTTATATTATACAAGTGATAAACAATAAAAATAACGAATTCTATACAGATAAACTTATTATTTCCAGATAGAATAATCATTTCTTCAATAAAATCCTTATGTGCAAAGAACAAGAAATCAATGAACACGTAAATGAGTTGTATGAACACTTCAGGTTTGTTGTAGATAAAAAGCAAGCTTTGCTAAGGATTGATAAATATTTAATGAATCATTTAGAAAACGCTTCTCGTAATAAAATACAAATAGCTGGTAAAGCAGGAAATATCCTTGTAAACAATAAATCTGTAAAATCTAATTATAAGGTAAAACCTAATGATATCATTTCTATAGTGATGGCTCATCCTACAAAAGAAATTGAAATTATTCCTGAAAATATTCCCTTAACAATCCTATATGAAGATAAAGATATCATTGTTGTCAATAAAGAAGCAGGAATGGTTGTACATCCTGCACACGGCAACTTTAATGGAACTCTCGTTAACGCCTTGATGTATTACTTTCAAAATTCATCTGAGAATAAAGATGTAAAGCCTATGCTTGTTCATAGAATTGACAAAGATACCACAGGCATATTATTAGTTGCAAAAAATGAATTGTCTCAAACAAAACTCGCAAAACAGTTTTTTAATCATACTATTGACAGGAAATATATTGCTTTAGTATGGGGTGATTTTAAAGAGGACAGGGGAACTATCACAGGTAACATAGGTAGAAGTCCTAAAGACCGCAGAGTGATGACTGTATTCACTGATGGCGAGCACGGCAAACATGCAGTAACTCATTATAAAGTTCTGGAACGATTTGGTTATGTAAGTTTAGTAGAATGCAAACTGGAAACCGGACGTACACATCAAATACGTTCACATTTCAAATATATTGGTCATCCATTATTTAATGATAAAAAATATGGAGGCGATATTATTTTAAAAGGAACAACATTTACAAAATATAAGCAGTTTGTCAATAATTGTTTTAAAATACTTCCGCGACAGGCATTACATGCAAAATCTCTTGGCTTTGTACATCCTACAACCGGTAAATATCTTTATTTTGATTCTGACCTGGCTTATGATATGAAAAAAGTTATTGAAAAATGGAGAAATTATTCTTCATTTAAGGATAACCTTAAATCAGTAAACTAAATCTATTCCAAAGCTGAACTTAATATTTTATACTAAAATTGATACAAATAAGTTCTAAGAGGACAATACAAAAATTAGAATTAATTTTCAAATTATGTTAA
>CAYNBX010000044.1:0-7178 GCA_964395505.1 uncultured Bacteroidales bacterium
TTTCAAAAAGCCCTAGTTAACCTTTTTTACATATAAGTGTTTATTTAACAGAGTAAATTTCTTGTACACAATTCAAGCCAAACTTTATTCAATACAAATTTATAGTTTTAATGAGGCTATTTAAAAAAACATTAAAAGTGAAATATTATTACCTTATTTAAAAAATTATAATAAAAGTATACATTAAGGAACGCTTTTTTAAAATATAGATATAAATTATCAATAAGCAAAGAGGGGAAAATTTAACATCATTTCATTTACTTTTTTCTTCACAGATAAAATAAGGCCTTCATTTTCAATGTCGCTAATTATTTCGTCAATAAAATCAACAATTATAGGCATATGTTCTTCCTTAAGTCCGCGAGTTGTAATAGCAGGAGTTCCGACTCTTAAACCAGAAGCCTTAAAAGGAGATCTTGTGTCAAAAGGGACCATATTTTTATTTACAGTAATGTCAGCTTTTTCTAATGTATCTTCAACCATTCTGCCGGTAATTTCAGGAAATTTAGTTCTTAAATCAATAAGCATCAGATGATTGTCAGTGCCGCCTGAAATCACTTTATATCCTTTTTTAATAAAGGCGTCAGACATTACCTTTGCATTTTTTTGAACTTGCTTAATGTACTCTTTATAACTATCACTTAGTGCTTCCCCAAAAGCAACAGCTTTAGATGCAATTACATGTTCTAAAGGACCACCTTGCACACCAGGAAATACTGCTGAATTTAATATAGTTGACATTCTTTTTGTAAGACCTTTTTTTGTTTTTATGCCAAATGGATTTGGAAAGTCTTTACCCATTAAAATAATACCACCCCTGGGACCACGTAAGGTTTTATGTGTTGTTGAAGTAACAACATGAGCATATTTAAGGGGGTCATTTAATAAACCCACAGCAATTAAACCTGCAGGGTGAGCCATATCAACCATTAAAATAGCACCTACTTCATCAGCAATCTCACGCATTCGTTTATAATCCCAGTCTCTTGAATATGCAGAAGCACCACCAATAATTAATTTTGGTTTCTCTCTCAATGCTATTTCTTCCATTTTATCATAGTTAATCATGCCAGTATCCTCATCAACGCCATAAGGCACACAACGATAAAGGATACCAGAAGAGTTTACTGGTGAACCGTGTGATAAATGACCACCATGAGACAAATTTAATCCCATAAAAGTATCTCCAGGTTTTAAACAGGCCAGCATAACAGCCATATTTGCTTGTGCCCCGGAATGCGGCTGTACATTTGCCCACGCTGCACCAAACAATTCTTTAACACGATCAATAGCTAATTGTTCAGTTTGGTCAACATTTTGACAACCTCCATAATAACGCTTCTGAGGATAACCTTCAGCATATTTATTTGTCATAACCGAACCCATTGCTTCTAATACTTGTTCACTGACAAAGTTCTCTGACGCAATTAATTCAATGCCTTTTAATTGGCGCTGCCTTTCTTGTTCTATAATATCAAAAACTTTAGTATCTCTTTTCATAATAAATATCTTATTAAATTAAAAATATTTTACTTTTTATATTTAACCTTAAATCTGCAAGGACATATCTATTACGAAGCCGCACTGCACGCCATTATTGCGAATGCTCAAAAAAACATACTCACAGCAGCCGGTGCTACGACTGCGTTGCTTTTTTCTGTGCTACGCCAATACTGACGCATATTACGACTCCTCATAACTATACCCCCTCTCGGATTTAAGGTTGAACAAAATTACAAATTATTTTTTGATTGATATTTTTTATTTACTTTATTTTTAGAATTTATAATATAAATTTGTCGTTTATTTTAGGATTTAAGTAATAAATCCAAATTCAAAATTTTGAGCATTTAATTTTTTAATAAATAGAATGATAAAATTTGATAGGTTTTCATTAGAAAATGGATTAAGAATAATAGTCCATAAGGATGAGTCAACACCAATTGTTGCAGTTAATATTTTATATAATGTGGGTTCAAAGGATGAAAATCCAGATAAGACAGGATTTGCTCATTTATTTGAACATCTGATGTTTGGCGGCTCTATTAATATTCCAAAATATGATACACCTCTTGAAAAGGTTGGAGGAGAAAATAACGCTTTTACAAATAATGACATTACAGATTTTTATCTTTTAATTCCGGAGCAGAATCTTGAGACAGCCTTTTGGCTTGAATCAGACAGAATGTTTCAATTGGCTTTTTCGCCCAAAAGTTTAGAGGTACAAAAAAATGTAGTTATTGAGGAATTTAAGCAATCTTATCTTAATCAGCCTTATGGAGATGTTTGGCTGTTGTTAAAACCATTAGCTTATAAAAAACATCCATATAGATGGCCTACTATTGGAAAAAAAATTTCACATATAGAAAATACAAAAATGCAAGATGTTAAAGCATTTTATAAAAAGTTTTATAATCCAAATAATGCAATTATGACTATTGCAGGAAATGTTGAAACAGAATATATAAAGGACTTATCCAGAAAATGGTTTGCTCCTATTGAAAGAGAAGAGAATTATAAACGTAATCTTCCTGTTGAACCTGAACAAAAAGAACCAAGAAGCTTAACTGTTGAACGTGATGTCCCTTTTGATGCTATTTATAAAGCATTTCATATATGTGCAAGAAAAGATAAACAATACCATTCAATAGATTTATTGTCGGATATCTTATCAAATGGTGATTCTTCACGCTTTAATAAGAAACTTATAAAAAAACAAAAAATTTTTAGTGAAATTAATGCTTATTTGTCAGGGGATATTGATAAAGGGCTTTTCATAATCTCTGGCAAACTTATTAGGGGCGTTTCTATGAAAGATGCTGAAAATGCAATCAATAATGAAATCGATAATATCAAAAATGAACTTGTTAGCCCCATTGAATTACAAAAAGTTAAAAATAAAATAGAATCAACTCTTGAGTTTTCTAAAATGAATATCTTAAATAAAGCTATGAACCTCTCTTACGCTGAATTGCTTGGCGATGCATCTCTGATTAATGATGAAATAAACAAATATTTATCAGTTACCAAAGAACAAATTAAAGAACAGGCAAATTCAATATTTAAAGATACTAATTGTTCAACATTGTATTATTTATCAAAGAAATAATATATCTATTGTCTGTAAGCTAACATTTAACTCATTGGAAATAAAAGAAATCACTACTTGTAATGTATATAAGTTTAAAACAAATCAGACACATAAGTTTTTCGCATATGTTCTGATTGTTTATTTAGATCAATTACTTGAATAATTTTATTTTTGCTTATTTCAATGGTTTTCGATATTTCTTCTATTTCCCATCCTTTTTCCACTGCTAACAATATTAAATCAAGTTTTTCATAAGATATTCCCAGGGCTTGTTCATCAGTGATACCTGGTAAAATATCAGGTGAAGGTTGTTTTTGTATAATTTTTGTTGTAATGTTAAGATAGTGTGCAAGCTGTCTTATCTGAGTTTTATATAAATTTAATAAGGGCATAATATCAGCATCATCATCGCAGCCGTGCTTTACAAAAAAACCTGTTTTATATTCGGTTTTGTTAGCTGCTCCAACAACTAATCTGTTTTCAAGTTCTGCATTTAGATAAAGTAAAATCATTCTCATCCTGTGTTTTATTCTATAGTAAGCATTGTTTTTTTTAAGATAAGAACTGTATTTTTTATCTTTAAATCCTTTGATACTTGACGAGAAAGGAGTTTTGCCTGTTTTTTGTTCATAAAAATTATATGCTTTTTTAACTATGGATGATTTAGATTTTCCAATGAAAGGCAGCCTGTTTAATAAGAATAATTTATATATTTTTAATTTTTTAAGATAAGGCGTTATATCAATTAATTTTGATTTAATATTAAGCTTATTAGCAAAATCAACTGCATCTTGAATATTTTCTTTTTTTGAATCTTTCTCAGGCATAATTAAAGCTAAAACATTTTTTTCACCCACTGCTCTTTTACATAAACTGGCTAATACTGCTGAATCTATCCCTCCGCTCAGTCCTAATATTATGCCTTCCCTTTCTAATTTTTCAACATATTCTTTGATAAAATTTTCTAATGAATATGATAATCTCTCAGCATCTATCTTTAGTTCAGATTTTAAATCATTTAATTTTGTTTTAGAATTCATTGTTATTATTTTATTATTAAAACAAATTTAACTTATTTTTTTATTAAAATAAATATTCGATATTCACCTTATTGTTAATCTCTTCCTGACTTGAAGATAACTCCTGACTTAAAAGGCAAGCACCCTTAAGATTATATTTATAGTTAATTATTAGATATAAAATTTATTTGCAAATAACTTTTTCTGACTTTATATGGAATAAAATTTCTTATGCATTATTAAAAAATATTTTATTTATGGTTTTTTGTAATTTTACCGCAGCTAAAAAAGGTCAATTATTTAGAAAATTATAAAGTTAAACATCCCTCGAGGTGTCGGTGTAGGCAATGACCAAAGGGAATTAAGAATTTAGAATTTGGAATTTGGATTTTAGATTTAATTTGGACACATAAGATGAAATAATTATAATCTGAAATTCAAAACCGGAAATTAGAAATTGGAAATTGGGGAATAGCTTACTTTTAACAGCATAATTTCAAATATCTAATTTCTAATTTAAAACATCACTAATAAATTTTTTATAAGATAAATGTTTAATAATGAATTACCTACAAAAAAATATAAACACATGAAAATAATAAAAGAAAGAAAAATCCAACCAAAAATAAATATTATTAACTCGGATTTCATTAAGACTTATTTGACAAATCCTTTTAAACATACATTAGATAATGGCATCCCTGTTTACATTATAAACAAAGGCACACAAGATTTAGTTAAAATAGAACTAATTTTTACAAATGGTTTATTATACAAAACAAATAATTTAGTTGCTAAATCAACCAGTGATATGTTAAAGTTAGGCACTGTTAATTATACTTCAAATGAAATAGCCGACATAATTGATTATTGTGGAGCTTATATAGAAACAACAGCAGAAAAGGATATGACATTAGTTTCTCTTTATACTTTAAATAAACACCTTGAAAAAACTTTACCTGTTCTGGAAGAAATTATTAAAAGACCTGTCTTCCCCAAAAATGAATTGTCAATATATCTTCAAAAACAAAAACAAGAATTTATTGTAAATAATAAAAAAGTTGATTTTATAGCTAAGAGAAAATTTAATGAATTGCTTTTTGGAGCAAATAATCATTATGGTAAGACAATTAAACTCAATGATTTTGATAAAATTAAACCCGAACAACTTTTTGATTTTCATAAAAAATATTATTCATCTAATAATTGTAAAATAATTGCTGCAGGAAAAGTAACTGAAGATATTATAGATAATCTTAATAGATATTTTGGGCAAAATGATTGGTATTTTGATAAAAAAAATAATAATAATAAATCTTTTAAAATTTCTTCAAACAGACAATTTAAGCATTTTATACCAAAAGATAATGTTGTTCAATCTGCTATAAGAATAGGGAAAATATTATTTAACAAAACAAATCCTGATTTTATGGGTTTAGATATATTAAATACTGTTTTAGGAGGATATTTTGGTTCAAGATTAATGACAAATATTCGTGAGGATAAAGGCTATACTTACGGCATTGGCTCAGCTTTAATCTCATTACAAAAATCAGGTTACTTTTGTATCACATCTCAGGTAAGATCAGATGTCTCAAGCAAAGCTGTCAAAGAAATTTATAAAGAACTAAAACGATTAAAACAAGAAATTATTCCTGATAAAGAATTGAATCTGGTAAGGAATTATATACTCGGAAATTTTCTTAGAAGTATTGATGGTCCCTTTGCTATTGCTGATAAATTTATTGATGTTTTAAACTATCAACTTGATTATAATTATTATTTTAAATATTTTGATGTAATAAAAAATATAAGTGCTGAAAAGCTAAAACAACTTGCAGAAAAATATCTTGACAATGATAATATGTTTGAGCTTATTGTTGGTAAAAAACAGTAGATAATAAAAATAAAAAAATCTTCCTTCTAATTTTAGTAAATAAATATTTTTTTATAAAACAAATAATATGACAAAAAGATATTTTCTTTTTATTCTATTTGTTATTTTATCGTCTTGTCTTGTTTTTGGACAAAAGGAAATTAATAATAATACTAAAAATATTAATTTACAACAAAATAAGCCCGGTTATCTCAATAATACTATTCAACCACCTACCCCAACATTGGATTCTGTGAGCATCAATCTATCAGGGCATTCAATACTTGGTTGGGAAAAAACCGAAGAATCAAATGTTATCGGATATATTATTTATCATTATGAAAACGGAAAATGGCCTGCTATTGATACAATCAATGATAGAGACACAACATCATACACTGATACTATTAATAAAGCTTGTTCAAAGCCAAATTTATATTCAATAGCCTCATTCAATTCTGACGAAACAAGTCCCATAGGAATAAGTCCCGAACATTTGCTTTTACCTGACTCTCCTGACGGTTATCTTAACACTATTGTATTAAATGTAAATTTTAATATTTGTAAAAATAATATAAAACTTACGTGGAATAAATATGTGAATATGTATGCAAACACCCCACCTTACTCAGAATCATTAAAAGGATATAAAATTTTCAGAAAAATAAAAACCTCAAACTCAGACTTTCAGCTTATTAACACTACTGACAAAAATACTACAGAATATATTGATTATGATATTAATATCGGGAAGGAATATTCATATTTTGTTCAGGCTTATGACAGTTTGAATTATAAAACTTCTTCATCGTGTATTAAATCTACTGCTACTCATCCCCTATTGCAGCCAAAATATATTTATTTGCATTATGCAACAATAAAAAATAATGATCATATCGAACTTAAATGGTATGCAGATACTTCAGCACCTATTTCAAAATATGAGATTTTACGTTCAGAAAATGATTATGATTATAAGACAATAGGAACTGTTATTGACACTATTAATTATTCACCAGAAAATTTTTATGATGATAATACTGCTTTGTTTAATAAAAAAAGTTATTATTATAAAGTGGCTGTGTTTGACAGCTGTGAGGCTCAGGTTTTAATTTCAAATATAGCAAAAACAATATACTTATCAATAAAAGTAAAAGAAGGTAATATAAATTATTTAGAATGGAATGATTAT
>CAYNBX010000044.1:7278-10685 GCA_964395505.1 uncultured Bacteroidales bacterium
ATGTTTATCGAAAAATCGTCGGAAAAACAAATCCTGTTTTATTATGCAATATTCCTTATGGCATTAATTACTTTTCTGATGATGTATCATATTACATAAATACAGGAGGAAAATTCAGCTATTATATCGTGGCATTAGAAGGAAATGGCAATCCTTATGGCTTTGCTGATTCCAGTAAGTCAAATGAAGTAATGACTTTGCAGACTTCTAAAATTTATATACCTAATGCTTTTTCACCTAAGGGAATAAATAAAAAATTTAAACCTTTTTGTATTTTTATTGATAATATGGATTATTTATTCACAATTTATAATAAATGGGGGCAAAAATTATTTGAAACACATAATAAAGATGAGGGTTGGGACGGAAAATATAAAGGTAAATTTGTGCCAGTAGATGTATATGTTTATTATATCAGATATAAAAATTCAGAAGGGGACTATTTTGAGAAAAGAGGAACTGTTACACTCATTAGATAGAAATTTTATATTATGGAAAAGTTCAACTTGAAATATGTATAAAAATTCAACTTATAAATAAATCCCGCCATTAAAAAATTTAGTGTATATTTCTGGAACAAAAGTTAAATAATATAATTTATTTTAATATCAATTTTATTATTTTACTCAATATTTTATTTCTTCCTTATATCTCAAATGCTCTAACACAAAACGCAATTCACTATAAGAAACATCTTTGCCAAGAGCTGCTTTTGCTTCGCTTAACAGACTTGTTTTTTTCTTTTTGTAAAAATTAGATATGCTTTTTACTTTTTCAGCACTTACTAATTTATCAATAGATATATCTCCTGTGCCTACAAAATATGCCAGATGTCCTTCAATTGTAGTTGTAACAAGTTTCCTTTCTTTGGCAATATCTTCTATGGTTTTCCCGTCTTTCCATAGTTCAAAGCTAATCTGCCTGCTGCTTTTTTTGGGGACTTTAATAGTGATTTCTGGTTCTTCGTAAGTATCATATTCTATATTATTTTCTTTGCAATATGAAATTATCATTTCAAGCAACTCATTACCGAACATTTTTAGTTTCTTTTTACCGAATCCTTTAATTGCTTTTAACTTCTGCATGGTAACAGGTAATTTAGCACTTAATTCCCTCATTGTTTTTAGCGGCAAAATCATATAAAATTCCCAATTTAGTTCTTCTGTTTTGGCATCACGCCAGGCTTTAAGACGTTTGTATAATTCAGGATGAATAATGTCCGTGCTGATTCTTTCAGATGATTTTCTTCTGAAAGGTTTTTTGGCATAATCATCAATAGAAGCTTTGGCTTTTGCCTCAAGATAATCTTTTACAATAAAACCATTTTGACAAGCCTGTAAACAGGATATTTTGAATAATGCCTCAGTAAATAATTTATTAACAACATTCATCACCAATTTACGTACTGCTTTATTATCTGTTTCTATTTTAATTTCTTCAATTTTATCTGCCACCAGTTTTTTAATTTCTTTTGAGAAATAAACACTTGCTTTCTGTATCCTTTCCTGCAAAACTGCATCTTTCTCAACGTCAATATTTTTTGAAAGCAAATTCATAAGTTTTTTGTGAAATTTTATTGATACATCTGATATTTTTTCTTTTACTTTTTTATTCATTTCGGAAAAAATATCATCAGGATTTCCCTGAAAGCTTTCAGAATGTTGTTTTAATAATTTAATAGAGAAATAAATATATTTCTGTAAAGTACTAAAATCAAAAAGCTTGCTTAGCAATTGTTGTTGGTAAATTTTTTTTGAAGATTCAAATGCTGCTCTGTTAGGTTGGTTTTCTTCATAATGTTTAGTGAAATTTTCAATTGTTCTGTCGTGTTTTACGCTTTGTATTCTAATGGGTGTATTTAACACAAGACCCTTCAGTGATTTGCAGCGGCTAAGTGCCACATAAACCTGTCCGTGTGCAAATGCTGCCTGTGCATCAATAATTGCCTTCTCAAAGGTTAGTCCCTGGCTTTTATGTATGGTAATAGCCCAAGCAAGCTTCAACGGATATTGTGTGAAAGTACCTTCAACAGTTTCTTTAATTTCTTTAGTTTCTTCATCAAGCTGATACCTCATTTTTTGCCATTCTACAGGTACAACATTTATGGGCTCTTCATCATCATCGCACTTCACTTCCACAAAATCCTTATCAATTTTAATAACAGTTCCTATTTTACCATTATAAAACTCTTTAGCAGGATTAGGATCATTTTTTACAAACATTACCTGTGCTCCTACCTTTAACTTTAGCTCAAAATCAGTGGGGTATGAATATTCCGGGAAATTGTCAGAAACTACTGCTTTAAAAGTATGGATTTTCCCATGTAAGCGACTTAATTTAGAATCATTAATTTGTTTTGCTTTGATATTATGTGTGGTGAGTATAATATAACCTGCATTATCAGGGTTAAAGTTAGGTTTATACCTTGCATTTAACTCTTCAATAGCTTCTCTGTCTATTTTGTTATCACGTACTTTATTAAGCAGTTTGATAAAATATTCATCTTTTTGTCTGTAAACATGCTGCAGTTCAATGCTGATGTATTGAGTTTGCTGCAAAGCCTTGCTGCTAAAGAAAAAAGGCGTATCATAATATTTTTCTAATAATCTTCTTTCATCTTCTTTAACAACTGGTGCAAGTTGTTGCAAATCGCCAATCATTAGCAGTTGAACTCCGCCAAAAGGAATATTCCTGTTTCTAAACCTGCGTAAGGTAATATCAATACCATCCAGCAAATCTGCTCTAACCATACTTACTTCATCAATTATTAGCAAGTCCATACTTTTGATTATATTTATTTTCTCTTTGCTGAACCGTTTAACTTTAGCTTGCCTCTCATTATTCTTAAATTCAGATGTTTTATAATCCGGCAGTTGAGGTCCGAACGAAAGTTGAAAAAAGGAATGAATAGTAACACCGGCAGCATTTATAGCAGCCACACCCGTTGGTGCCACAACGACCATACGTTTGGGTGAATGTTTTTTAAGGTTATGCAAAAAAGTGGTTTTCCCTGTACCTGCTTTTCCTGTAAGAAAAATATTTTCCCCGGTAAACTGCACAAAATCATAAGCAAGTTGTAGCTGAGGATTATTTTGAATATACATACTGATAAATAAAGATTTATAAAATTACAAATAATATTATTTAGTCTATTCAAAAAATATATAAAATTAAATATCTAACAAAGCCAAAAAGTCGTAATGATTTGAATAATAAAAGTTTATTTTTTTTGTGATTTTTTAAAATTTATAAATTCAAGTAATTAAAGCAACTTTTTCTGGCAAGAATAATATAAGTAAATTAAAAATAAAATAAATAGAAAAGGCTGAATGTATTTTAGTAAGAAATAGAGCCATGCATGATTAATATCAGAATCATAAGCAGCCAATTCCAGGACATAATGAAAA
>CAYNBX010000045.1:0-10646 GCA_964395505.1 uncultured Bacteroidales bacterium
CCACGAATTTAATAGGAGAATCAGAATTGAAAGAGGATAATAATTATTTTGACCTCATCCCCTAACCCCTTATCATAGAAGGAGAAGGGGAATTCCCTCTCCTACAGGAGAGGCTTAGGTAGAGGTCATACTTGCTTCTTATATCGGGCTCAATATTTATTTACACAGTTTTTAGAATGCTTCCAATTAATCACATTCATTCATTATAAACATACACTAATCACTTTGTTATGTCTCTTGTTTTAAAAGTTTAATTATTTATTCAGAAAAGTATTATAAGAGATCTTTTAATTTTTATTACTTCCAAATTAGCATTTTCATATTTTTAAATTAAATTTGCTGGCAAAAAGAAAACTAAAATAAAATATAAAAATAATCTCTATGGCTACAACTGCTGATTTTAGAAATGGTTTATGTATTGAATTTAATAATGATTTGTACACTATTGTTGAATTTCAACATGTAAAACCTGGTAAAGGACCTGCTTTTGTGAGGACAAAACTCAAAAATATTAGAACAGGAAAAGTTATTACAAACACATTTAATTCAGGTGTTAAAATTAATACAGCAAGGGTTGAGAAAAGACCCTATCAATATTTATATAAAGATGATATGGGTTATAATTTTATGAACTCAGAGAATTTTGAACAGATTTCTATTCAGCAAGATATAATAAATGCTCCGGCTTTACTTAAAGAAGGACAAGAAGTAGAAATTTTGTTCCATGCTGATACAGAAACACCTATCTCTTGTGATTTACCACCATTTGTAGTTTTAAAGATTACATATACTGAACCTGGTGAAAGAGGTAATACAGCAACAAATGCATTTAAAGATGCAACAGTTGAAACAGGAGCTAATATTAAAATACCATTATTTATTAATATTGGAGAAAAAATTAAAATTGACACACGTACAGGTTCTTATTCTGAAAGAGTAAAATAATAAATTATTAACTTTTATTTTTCTATATGCAATTAAATCCCGTTTATAAATTAAAAGATATAGCCAAATTAATAAATAAAGAATTTGACGGTCCTTCTGAATTATTAATTAAAGGTTTAAACGAAATTCACAGAGTTAAACCCGGAGATTTAACTTTTGTTGATTGTCCTAAATATTATGACAGAGCTTTAAATTCAAAAGCAACTACAATTATCATCAATAAAAAAATAAAGTGTCCTGAAGGAAAATCTTTAATTTTTTCTGATGATCCTTTTAATGATTATGTTTCATTAGTTGTGAAATTCAGGCCTTTTGAAAGATGTAGTTCTGCAATTAGTGAAACAGCAAAGATTGGAGTAGGCACAATAATTCAACCCGGAACATTTATCGGGAATCACGTTAAAATAGGAAGAAATTGTCTTATACATTCTAATGTAAGTATTTATGACCACTGTATTATTGGAGATAATGTGATTATTCATTCTAATAGTGTTATTGGTGCTGATGCTTATTATTACCAGAAAAAAAATGAAGTCTATAGGAAATTAGAATCATGTGGAAGAGTTGTAATAGAAGACAATGTCGAGATTGGTGCCTTATGTTCCATAGATAAAGGAGTCTCAAATGATACAATAATAGGTAAAGGAACTAAAATGGATAATCATGTACAAGTTGGTCATGATACGATTATTGGTAAAAATTGTTTGATAGGCTCACATTCAGCTATTGCTGGTGTTACAAAAATTGAAGATGACGTTATACTATGGGGAAGAGTTGCTATTAACAAAGACCTTGTAGTTGGTAAGCGCGCAGTTGTGCTTGCAACATCTGCTGTTGATAAATCTCTTGAAGGCAATAAAGAATATTTCGGAATACCTGCTGAGATAGCAAAAAATAAATGGAAAGAAATAGCTATAATGAGGAAACTACCTGAAATATATAAGAAATTAATATAAAAATAATTTACTGCTTTGAATTCGTAATTTTTTCTACTGTCTCGTTATTTTTTTTACTATTATAAATATCTAAAGCAACAATAATAGCAGTGAACCCCCAAAAAGGTACAGATGCTTTATCTGTATCTAAAAAATTATTTAATAATCCGTGAGAATAATAAGTTATCAATCCTAACAGGGTTAATAAAGTTAATAATCTAACTTCTTTGTCAGCAGCTTTTTTATATACTTTTAAAGCAGTATAAATCACACATATTACAATTGCTATAACAGAAAGCATTCCAATAAGGCCTGATTCTGCCAGAGGTCCTAAATATTCACTATGAGCATTCCCTTTATCTCCCTCATTTGTGCTAATTATTGTTTTTTCTTTTGATTGTTGAAAAGGAGCATATTCAAACTGATAAGTACCTGGTCCCCATCCAAAGAAAGGCCTTTCATTGAACATTCGTATAGCTGATTTCCAACGATTTACTCTTTCTAAATTTGAAGCGTCAGAAGTAATATTTGAAATTGACTCAATGTGTTCTATAATATTAGCTGAGGATTTTTTTTTGTTTCTTTCAAGTTTATCTATAATTTGAAATTGAAATATATAAAAAAATCCAATTAAAATAGCCAATACTAAAAGTATCCATTTGAATTTTATCTTTAATAAAATAAATAAATAAGCCAATAAAGCAATTAATAAACTTATCCATGCTGCACGACAAAATGATAATATTATTGCTGCAACAAGTATTATAAAAACAATAAATGATGCTATTTTTATAGATTTTGAATATTTTTTGTCAAAGGTATAGCCAATAAAAACTGGAATAAAAAATGCCAGAGCAGCACCGTAAGCAGTATGATCATTATAAAATGGGGTAACTACCCAGTGTGCAGAGTCTTCTGTAAATCCTTGAAGAGAATGATTATATATAGTATATACTATTACAGCTAATAATGGAATGACATAAGCCCAGGTAAATATTTTTATGTTGCTCTGTTTTTTAAACATTTGTGTTCCAATAAAATAAAAAGGAACCACAAACCATAAACGTGAAATAAAAAATTTAAATGAAACTATTGGAATATCACTTGTTATACTTGTAAAAAATATCCAGATAAGATTAATAATTATTGCAATTGTAACAGGATGTTTAAGAAACTTTTTATCAAAGTTATTATGGTAAAACAATTTTATGATAAAAAGTAATAACACTGCAAACATTAATGGTTCTGTAGGTAATGAAATTCTTGTCCCTATATCAATGTCTTTAATATTAACAGCTAAAGGAGTAAAAAAAGTTATAAGAAGAATTAATTTATCAATAGAAAAAATATATAAAAGTAAGATGATTAAAACAACTGGTATTATTGAAGCCCAATACGATTCATTAGCAATAAGATAAGTATTAAGTACAATAAAAGCAGCTACAATGATATAAACCCACTTTTGTTTTTGCTTTGCTGATAAGCTATTGTTTTTATTAAATATTTTATCCTGAATTTTCAAAATCAATAATGATAAAAAATTAATTTGCTATTTTAATGAATTTTAAACTTATTGAGAATTTTAGTCAACCTTAGTGTGTGTTTTACGATTTTCTATAATAAAAATTATTACAATTGAAAATAATAAGGTTGCAATACCGGTCATTGTAAGGATTAGCCATCTTATAGGATAGCATTTTTTATCAGCAGGATATGGATTACTAATAACGTTTGTATATGTAAATTCATTTGTATAAAATCTTTTTGCTTGATCATATTTTACTTTTAAATCAACATAAGTTCTTGCTTCATTTATTAATAATTGAGTTATTTTAATAAATTCCCCCCCCTTTTGTTCCATATTTTTTTTAAGAATTAATACTTCTTTTGTATTAATATTTGAAGAATTTGAGCCATAAACTGTTTTCAAAAAACCTCTTGTAACTTCTCTGGCTTGATTTCCAAAATCAATCAAGCCATATTTTGTACTTACGTTATATAAAGCATTTTCTAATGAATCCATATAAGCTCTTTTACTACTCATCTCCTTTTCAAAAGTTTTAACAACTTCAAGATACTTCTCATTATGCAGTCTTCTAACTTTTAAGTTATAATAATTCATTATTGCTTTAACCATAGCACAAGCAGTATCAGGATCTATATCTCTAACTTCAATTTCAACGGATTCGTACTGGGTTTTTCTTATTTTAACGTTTTCATTAAATTTATATAATAATGTGGAATAAAAGTATTTGTAATTTGAATCAATTTTATAATGCTTTGCCAGATTAAATTTTTTGATAACACTGTCTTTTATATCATTTGATTGGAATATCTGTAACATTTGTTCTGTTTCACTTTCCTCTGAATAAGGTGAAATATTTGCAGGATAAACAACAGCTATTGATTTATATTTAGGTTTTATAAAAGAGGGACTGGAAAAGATAGCTGCTAAAACCAAAGCTATAATAAGTATTATCAGCAATTGTATTTTCCACTTTAAAATCAACTTTATTAAATTAGAACTATTATAATAATTTTCCATTTTTTATTTTTATTAATATATAATTAGTAAATGTTTTCTTTAAATTTTGTATATTTTTTTCTTATCTTATCTTTTGATAAATTTTCAATAATAATTATAACCAAGAAACTAAGCAAAATAGTTGAAAGTGTTGATGTAACAACAATTAGCCAACGTATTGGGTATGATTTTTTTTCAGCCTTATAAGCACTATCAACAATAAATTTCTGTGGTAAAATTTGTTCTGCATCTACTTTTGCTTCTTCGTATTTTTCTTTTAAAACACTCAATTGTTTTTTCTCATATTCCAACGCATCTCTTAAAGAAACATAAGGACCTCCATATTTTGCAAGTACAGCTAATTTATCATCAAGTCTTTTAATGGCTTCTTTATTTCCCTTAGCTAATTCCATAGCTAATTGCCTGTTAATCATTTCTGCTTGTGATTCATAATCTTGAACTCCTAATTTTCTTAAGCTTGTTAGTGAATCTTCCTTTTTATGAACTTCATTTTTAAGTTTTAGATATTCTGCTTTAACAATTTTAAAACCTTTAATAGCTCTTGCCTTTTGCATTTCATTTTTTGTAGAATCAAGCAAATTAGCAATATTATTTGCTATATCAGCAGCCATTTGAGGATCTTTGTCAAAAACAGTAATCTTTACAGCCATATATTCAGTCCTTCTAAATTTTATATTATTTTTATATTCTCTATAAAGTTTGGTTTTCTTGTATTTCGAATTTTTATCAATATTATAATGGTCCATAAGGTCATATTTTGAGATTATTTTTGATCTTATCCTGCTTGAGTTTAAAATCTGAAGCATTTGTTCAGCCTGCTCATCTTCACCAAATTTAAGAATATCGTCATTAACCCCCAAATTATTACTTAGTAAAGCCTTAGATATTGAATTGGTTGATGTTGGAAACATTATAACTGTTGATTTGTACTCTGGTGTAATAAAATAGGGAGATGAGAAAATCAAAGATGCTGCTATTGCTGCAATAGTAATAATAATTAGATGTTTACGCCATTTGTATAGAAAAAAAATGAAATTGCTTGAATCAAATTCATTATTTTCTGTAATCTTATTAGTCATATATTTATAAATTTTAAAATGTCAAAATTAGGAAAATTTATTTCTTCAATGAGCAGATAATTTAAATTTATTCTATCAAAAACTGTAATATTAAGCTGAATAATTCATAAACCTTGTTTTGATTAAGTATTATTTCATTATCACTATCCTAAAGACGAAGTTATTAATAGTATTTTTTTTATATAAAATGTAAGAGTTAACCAGCTTAAATGTTATTTATTCACCTTTAATAATTTTTATAAGTGCTTTTACGCTTAATAGTTTTAGGATAGAGGCTAATAAAACTGAAACTATAATCATAAAAACAAAGTTAACTATCCAGATATGATTTGATATAAAGTGAAAAAAAGTAAAATTATTAAAATTAATTTGTTTTGACACAATATTAATAAATATAACTCCAATTACAAAAGTTAACAAAGCAAATAAAAATTTATAATTAATTCTAAATTTAAAAATGCGTTGAACAATAATAACTTGTAATAAAGAAGTTAAAAATTGTGTAGTAACACTTGCATAAGCAGAACCCAAAGCTTTAAATCTGGGTATTAAAATGATATTCAGGCTAATGCTAACAATCATCCCACTAGCTGCAATAATATTTAGTTGTTTTAAATTGCCATTTGCAGTAAGTAAAGTCCCAAATATATATGTTGTTGAAATTGCTATAAAACCAAACATCAGTACTCCAAATATACTTGCAGATTCATTAATATTTTCAACATAAAGCAAATCTATTATTTCGTGATTATAAAAATGAGAGCCAATAGCAATAATAATTGCAGCAGTGATTAGCAAGGTATAAGCTAATTTAACTAATTGCTCTACTGATTCTTTCATTTTTATCATTTTTGAAAAAATAGGTAACAGTAAAACTGAAAAAAGATAAGCCATCATATTTACTGCGTCAAGAATACGAAAAGAAGAAGCATAAATGCCAGCCTGTTCATTTCCTGTTTTTCCTGGTAAAATCCTTTCAATCAATACTGGATCAATTCGATTGTAAAAGGTCATAAGTAAAACTAAAATTGCAAAAGGGAAACTTTGTTTAATAATCATTATAAAAAAGGGAACGTTCCAGTTTAATTTCTTAAAAGACGCCTTTTTTATAACAATAGATAGAGCTGTTAAGGCTGTTAATGAATAAGCTGCTGTTTGAGCATACACAAACCATTCAATTTTAAATGGTGTATTTGTAACATGCCCCCAGAGCAATACCCCACAAATTATTATCATCAAAACACGATCTAAAACAGATAAACAACTGTCTGTTTTAAAGAGTAGCAATCCTGATATGTTCGATCTTAAATATAAAATAAATGATATTAAAAATTGATTTAAACCTAATATTGCTAATAAAGAGAGCTGATGCGAATTGTAACCTATAATAATACCAAATGTGAATGTTATTATAAAATATACAGCTGCAAGGATTAACTTTAAAACAACTATACTGGAAAAATGCTTATTTAACAGATGATTGTTTTGAGCAATGTTTTTATTATTGAAATTTGTAATACCAAAATCAAGAAAAATATTGAAAAGGAATGAGAAATTGAAAATTGCAAAATAAAACCCGTAATCTTGAGCACCAACAATATTCTGAACTGTTCTGTCAATCCCTAACACCCAAAATGGCTTTATTAATAAGTTCAGGCTTAAAAGCAAAGCCAGATTCTTCAGGAATTTTTTTTGCATCTTATACTAATTTGAGAAGGTTTTTATTTTTTGAGGAATGAAAAAGAAATTTTGTGTATGATGAACATTTTTATCAAATTCAATGAGCTTGCCTTCATTAAGGATTTTTATATCATAATCTAAACTTTTCATAAGAGAAAAACTTTTATCTCTGTTTTGATTTTCCCATAATTCACAGTAAATAATAGGCTTATCCCTTTTAATAATTTTTTTGCCTCCTTCCAAAACATAATATTCATAGTTTTCTACATCAATTTTAATTGCTTTTACTCTATTCCCTTTGTTTATTTCTTCAATAGAATCTAATTTTTTTATTGGTGCTAAAAATTTAATTCCCTGATTAAATTTACCAATACTTTCATCTATAACATGACTTAAACCTTGCATTTTTACTGATTTTAAAACAGGCATCACCATTTCTACTTTTCCATTTTCATTGCCAAGAGCTATTTCAAAAATTTTAACATTATTTAATTTGAAAAATGAAACTATTCTTTTTAATGCTTTAATATTATATGGTACAGGTTCGAAAGAATATATTTGAGAATTAGGTAATTTTTTTGATAGATGAGTAGTCATAATACCAATATTTGCCCCAATATCCAATACAATTTCATTATTATTTGGAATTAACTTTAAGAAATATAAAAAATCACCTTCTTTTTTGTTCCATTTTAAAGTATAAATTATGTATAATGAAAAGTAAAACAAATAATTATCAAATCCAAGTATTGATTGCAGAATTTTTTTTATTAATTGCTTCATAAATTATTCGGAAATTTGTTGCAAATTTACCACAAAATTTTACTAATAAACCATAATTTATTTAAATAAAAACATTGAAAATAGTTGTTAATACACGTTTATTAATTAAGGATAAACTTGAGGGTATTGGTTGGTTTACTTACGAAACCCTTAAAAGGATAACACAACAGCATCCTGAACACGATTTTTATTTCGTATTTGATAGAAAATTTGATTCATCTTTTATTTTTTCTGATAACATCACACCTATTGTTGCAGCTCCCCAAGCTCGCCATCCATTTTTGTTTTATTTGTGGTTTGAATATTCAATACCAAAAGTTCTAAAAAAAATTAATCCGGACTTATTTTTATCTCCTGATGGATATTTATCATTATCAGCTAAAACTAAATCTCTATCAGTAATTCATGATTTGAATTTTGAGCATTATCCTGAAGACCTGCCGTTCTTAGTAAGAAAATATTACAGGTATTTTTTCCCAAAGTTTGCTAAAAAAGCTAATCGTATAGCTACAGTTTCAGAGTATTCAAAAATGGATATTATTAAACAATATGAGATTTCAAAAGATAAGATAGATGTAGTTTATAACGGGGCAAATGAAATATACAAAAAAGTTACTAATGATGAAAAAAAAATAACCTTAGAGAAATATTCAAAAAATAAACCTTACTTTGTTTTTGTTGGTGCTTTGCATCCACGTAAAAATCTCACTAATCTTTTTAAAGCTTTTGATAAATTTAAAAAAATACATTCTTCAGAAATAAAGCTGCTAATTGTTGGAGAAAAAAAGTGGTGGACTTATGAGATGAAATCAATATATGAACAAATGCAATTCAAAGATGATGTTATTTTTTGTGGGAGATTATCACCCGAAGAACTACAAAAAGTTATAGGTTCTGCAATTTCAATGACTTATGTTTCCTATTTCGAAGGTTTTGGCATCCCAATTTTGGAGGCTTTTTACTGCGATACACCTGTTATTACGTCTAATGTAACATCAATGCCTGAAATAGCAGGTGATGCAGCTTTGCTTGTTGACCCATTTTCTGTTGATGATATTGTTGATGCAATGTTACAAATTTCAAGTAATAATAATTTAAGAAATGATTTAATACTTAAAGCACGTGAAAGAAGAAAAAAGTTTACCTGGCAAAAAACTGCTGACAGACTCTGGATGTCTATTGAGAAATGCTTGAATATATAAATTTAAAGATAAATTCAATTATTGTAAAAAATAGTCGTTGATATTTGTAATCTTTACTCTTTACGAGATGATGTTTTTACTTAAAAATAGATTCCATATTAAAAATAATTTCTTTTATTTGTAAAAAAATATGATAAATGAATATATTAATTTTAGGTTCAGGAGGCAGAGAACATGTTCTCGCATGGAAAATCAAACAAAGTCATAAATTAAATAAATTATTTATTGCACCTGGCAATGCTGGGACTTCTGATTGCGGAATAAATGTAAAGCTTTCAATTAATGATTTTCCATCAGTAAAAAATTTTGTGCTTGCAAATAAAATTAATATGCTTGTTGTTGGACCTGAAGTTCCTTTGGTTAATGGTATTAACGATTATTTTGAAAATGATAATCTCTTAAGAGATATTCCGGTTATTGGTCCTTCAAAAGCTGGTGCTGAGCTTGAAGGCAGTAAGGATTTTGCTAAAAAATTTATGACTAAATATAAAATCCCAACAGCTTCATATAAAACTTTTGACAAAAAATCATTGAATAAAGGTATTAAATTTCTCAAAAGTATTAAGTCTCCTTATGTTTTAAAGGCTGATGGACTTGCAGCAGGCAAAGGAGTTATAATTTGTAATAAGCTTGAACAGGCTGAAGACGAACTTATTGCTATGCTGGATAAATCAAAATTTGGGAAAGCAAGTAATAAGGTTGTGATAGAAGAATTTCTGCAAGGTATTGAGTTTTCTGTATTTATTTTAACCGATGGTTATTCTTATAAAATATTTCCTGTTGCAAAAGATTATAAAAGAATAGGTGAAGGTGATACAGGTCTTAATACTGGAGGGATGGGCTCTGTTTCTGATGTCCCTTTTGCTGATGAAACTTTTATGAATAAAGTTGAAGAACGTATTATTAAGCCAACGGTAAATGGATTAAAAGCTGAAGGTATCATTTATAAAGGTTTTCTCTATTTTGGATTGATAAAAGTTGATGATGACCCTTTTGTCATAGAATATAATGTCAGAATGGGCGATCCTGAAGCTCAGTCGGTTATACCTAAAGTAAAAACTGATTTACTAGATTTGTTTGAAGGCCTTGCTAAGGAAAATCTTTCTGATAAAAAATTAGAAACTGATGAGCGCTTTACAGCTTCTGTTATTCTGGCCTCAAAAGGATATCCTGGCATCTATGAAAAAGGAAAAGAAATTATTAACTTAGAAAAGGTTGAAGACAGCCTGGTTTTTCATGCAGGTACAATACAAGACAATAAAAATAATACAATAAAAACTAATGGTGGTAGAATATTGTCAATAACATCTTATGGAAATACAATAAAGGAAGCTTTAGAAAAATCTTATAAAAATGCTGAAATCATAAAATTTGATGGAAAATATTACAGAAAAGATATAGGTAAAGATCTTTTAGATTGAAGTTTGATTTGTCAAAGCAAAGAGTCCTTAATTGATTGATGTTCTATAAATTATAA
>CAYNBX010000046.1:0-10615 GCA_964395505.1 uncultured Bacteroidales bacterium
TATAAATTTATCATGAGTATTAATTTGACGAATATCTGTTGAATAAAAATTATCATTTGTTAAATCAATTATGCGAATATTTTATAGAAAGGGATAAAAAATTTAGAAGATATTATTTTTTTCTTTAGCCTGCTATTTGTTAATCAAAATTATTTTCTTCCAAAATCAGCAGGTATTTCGCCCCATACTTCAGTTTCCCATTTCAGGATTTTGTTTTCATAAATATTATTGTTAAGCCATTTTACAGCTCTGTCAACTAATTGGAATAAATATTCATTTTTTGCATTTTTCTTTAGCCTGGTATTAACTTTTCTATCTTTTACCCACTTAATAGCAGTTCTGGAATCAGAATAAATCGGGATATTGCTTTTTCTTTTTTTTAAATATCCTAAGCCGTGAACAATAGACAGGAATTCTCCAATATTAATTGTCCCTTCAGGGAAAGGCCCCTTATGGAAAAGTTGTATGCCCGTTTTAGTATCTACTCCTCTGTATTCCAACACTCCCGGATTACCTTTACAAGCTGCATCAACTGATAAAGAATTCAGTACAGGATTTCCAGTTAATTTTTTTTGTTCTTCACTGATTTCTTTCTTCTCAAAATCTTTACCGATAAAATTCTTACTTTCTATTTCAAAGGCTGCCTCAGCCATTTTTTTATTTGTAAATGATTTATACACAGCTCCTGTAAAGCCTTTTACCTGCTTCTCGCATTCAGCCCAGCTTGAAAAAACTCCTGTCTCTCTGCCTTTCCAGACTACATAATATTTTTGTTTTGCCATATCATTAATATTTATTCAAAAATACTTATTTATCATCTATAAATCAATTTTTCTTAATTTCGCAAAAATAAAATTATATAGAAAATAATAAAATATTTAAAAAATTAAGATAGAATATGTTGCGAACGCATAATTGTGGTGAGTTAAAAATAGATAATGTAAATCAAAAAGTTACTTTAAGTGGATGGGTACAAAAATCAAGGGATTTAGGAGGAATGACCTTTATTGATTTAAGAGACCGTTATGGAATAACACAGCTGGTTTTTAATATGGAAATAAATCCCGTTTTATGTGATAAAGCAAGAAAATTGGGTCGTGAATATGTTATTTCAGCTAAGGGAAATGTTGTTGAACGAAGCAATAAAAATCTTAAAATTCCTACAGGAGAAATTGAGATAATTGTTGAGAGTTTTGAGATATTGAATAAGTCAAAGGTTCCCCCTTTCACAATTGAGGATAATACTGATGGAGGAGAAGAGTTGCGAATGAAATATCGTTATCTGGATCTAAGAAGAAATGTAAATAAAAAAAATCTTTTGTTACGTCATAAGATGGCTTTAGAGACAAGGGATTATTTAAATTCCAAGGATTTTTTGGAAATAGAAACACCTTTTTTGATAAAATCTACACCTGAGGGAGCCAGAGACTTTGTTGTGCCTTCCCGAATGAATTCAGGCGAGTTTTATGCTCTGCCTCAATCTCCTCAAACTTTTAAACAGCTGCTTATGATTGCGGGTTATGACAGATATTATCAGATTGTGAGATGTTTCCGTGATGAAGATTTGAGAGCGGACAGACAGCCTGAATTTACTCAAATTGATTGCGAAATGTCATTTGTTGAACAAGAAGATATCTTGAACATGTTTGAAGGTCTTGCTAAACATCTTTTTAAACAAGTAAAGAATTTAGAAGTAAAAGATTTTCCAAGAATCTCTTTTAACGATGCTTTAAAATATTACGGCACTGACAAACCTGATATTCGTTTTGACATGAAATTTGTTGAATTAAATGATCTGGCTAAAGGGAAAGGTTTTAAAATTTTTGATGATGCTGAATTGATTGTTGGCATTTGTGCTAAAGGCTGTGCAAATTATTCCAGGAAACAACTGGATAAGTTGACAGAATTTGTCAAGAGACCTCAGATAGGAGCTAAGGGATTGATTTATGTAAAATATCTTGAAAATGGTACTTTTAAATCTTCTGTCGATAAATTTTATACTCAGGCTGAGATAAAAAAGTGGGCTGATAAATTTTGTGCTAAAAAGGATGATTTATTATTAATACTTGCAGGAGAGAAAGATAATACGAGAAAAGCTCTATGCGAGTTGCGTTTGGAGATGGGTAATCGTTTAGGGCTGAGAGATCCAAATAATTTCTCATCTTTGTGGGTAGTTGATTTTCCTTTATTTGAGTGGAATGAAGAACAACAGCGTTATCAGGCAAAACATCATCCTTTTACTGCTCCTAAAGAAGAGGATATTGATTTGATAGAAGTTAATCCTGAAGCTGTTAGGTCATACGCTTATGACTTAGTAATAAATGGAATTGAGATTGGCGGCGGGTCTATAAGGATTCATAATAAAGAATTGCAGAAAAGGATGTTTAAAGCACTTGGTTTTTCGGATGAAAGAGCCCAGTCTCAGTTTGGTTTTTTGATGAAAGCTTTTGAATACGGCGCCCCTCCTCATGGAGGTATTGCCTTTGGCTTTGACCGCTGGTGCGCTTTGTTCGGCGGCTCTGATACTATACGTGATTATATTGCTTTCCCTAAAAATAATTCAGGTAGAGATGTTATGATTGACTCCCCTGCTTCTATCTCAGATGAACAACTCGATGAACTTAATCTTAAAGTTATTGAGAAAAAATAATTTTTTATTTGAGCGTTATAGCCTGTTTAAAATCCTACAGATTTTCAAAACCTGAAGGATTTATTTTGTGTATAATAAAAAATTAAAAATGCTTGTCTTTTGAAATTATTCTAAATCTAATCTTTTATATCTCTCTGAAAATAAGTCAGTGTATTTTTGTTTCACTGCTTGACTAATCCTTCTGAAGAGTATTTTTTATCTCATAATTCGTGATATGTTATTGGACACCTATTCATTTGCAGGTAAAACAGTTACTGCTCCCACTAAATCTTTACCTGCTGCAAGTAATTGAGAGAAATAATCATATTTGTCAACTTTAAGATTTTTATGCAAAGCTTCAAGTTGAAATCCTTCAAGCAATAAACCATCAAAAAACGGAAGAAAGTTATCAAAACAATATGACTGTTTACATACAGGCATAGTTAAAGATATTGCTTTGCCTCAGTAATCCGGCAAATATTCAAAACAATAGCCTTTGTCAGCTTCATACAAAAAAAAGGACATTTTACTATGTGTTTGTACTTTTGCTTTTCTCATAATTATCCATTAACGGACTGTTAAATTGTATTTCAATATTTAGTGCATATAAAATTGAATTAACAATGTCCCATTGCAATGTTTGCCTTTTTCAATATAATAAATAGCAGTTTCTCTACTACAGAAAGTTCAGAAAGAACCATAAATTATAACTATATAAAACCTTTTTTGTATTTTTCGCCAATAACTTTAAGCATATCTTTTGTCATAGCATATAGATCATAAGTTGGTTTCCAGCCCCATTCTTCACGAGCTGCTGTGTCGTCCATTTTATTAGGCCAGGTTTCTGCAATATTTTGTTTTACTTTTTCAACATTATAATCCATTTCAAATTCAGGGATTTCTTTTTTTATTGCATTAGCTATAATTTCAGGGTCGAAGCTCATTGCAGTAACATTGAAAGCATTTCTATGTTTTAACCTGCCGGCATCTGCTTCCATTATAGAAATAGCAGCATTTATTGCATCAGGCATATACATCATATCAAGGAAAGTTCCTTTTGCAAGAGGACAGGTATATTTTTTATGTTTTATTGCTTCATAATAGATTTCAACAGCATAATCAGTAGTTCCTCCTCCGGGTAAAGTTTCATTTGAAATTATTCCCGGGAAACGAACTCCACGTGTATCTACTCCAAATCTTTTATAATAATAATCGCAAAGCAATTCACCTGCAACTTTAGTTACGCCATACATTGTGTTCGGTCTCTGAATAGTATCCTGAGGTGTATTATCCAGGGGTGTTCCAGGACCAAATGCACCTATTGAACTTGGTGTGAAAACAGCACAATTATTCTCACGAGCAACTTCAAGAACATTATAAAGTCCATTAATATTAACATTCCATGCTAATTGTGGTTTTGCTTCTGCAACTGCTGAAAGTATTGCAGCAAGATGAAAAATTGTATCAATATTATATTTTTTTACAACTCTATCTATGGCTTCTTTATCAGAACAATCCACAATTTCAAAGGGACCAGAATTTAAAAGCTTTTCACCAGGTTTTGTTCTATGACCCCCGGCAACAACATTATCATTGCCATACCTTTTGCGAAGTTCCATTGTTAATTCTGAGCCTATTTGACCTACGGAACCTGTTACTAAAATTTTTTTCATAAAGTTTTGTTTTTGTTTATTAAATCTGCTATTAATATTTTTCAGAACAAAAATAATAATTTTTATTAAAAATCATTTTGTATTTATAAATTTCTTAAATCTGTAAATTATTTCGCAGCGAAAAGTTGAAATGTGAGTTAGTGTTGACGTATCCCTGTGAAGAGCATCGCAGGCGCAGCCCTTGTTACGAAGAGAAGGTCTGAGCGAGCATTGCCAACAATGACGCGCAGTTTGGCTTTGCAGTTGATTTAGTTTGCGGATATAAGAAATTTGTTAAAGTATAAAAAATTGTAAAGAAATAAAGAATTAACAATAATATATTGTATATTTGTTTTTTTCTAAATAAAAATAATTCATATAGTATTAACTTAAAATATTTTAAAAATGTATGGGAAAATAAAAGAAGACTTAAAAAAAACTTTCAAAGAGCTGAAAGAACAAGGTCTTTACAAAGAAGAGAGAGTCATAACAACACCACAGGATGCAGAAATAGAAGTAAAAGGAGGACAAAAAGTTTTAAATTTTTGTGCAAACAATTATCTTGGATTGGCTAACAATCCAGAAGTCATTAAAGCTGCACAGGACACAATGGAAGAATGGGGTTATGGGCTTTCATCAGTCCGTTTTATTTGTGGAACTCAAAAGATTCATAAAGATTTAGAAAAGAAAGTCTCTGAATTTTTAGGTACTGAGGACACCATTCTTTTTGCAGCGTGTTTTGATGCCAATGCCGGGGTTTTTGAACCGATACTTGATAAAAATAGTGCTATTATTTCTGATGAATTAAATCATGCGTCTATCATTGATGGTATTAGACTTTGTAAAGCACAACGTTATCGTTACAAACATTCTAACATGGAAGACCTTGAAAGATGCTTAAAAGAATCTCAATCTGCAAAATACAGATTAATTGTTTCTGATGGAATATTTTCTATGGATGGAGATATGGCAAGGTTAGACGGCATATGTGATCTTGCTGATAAATATGATGCACTTGTAATGGTTGATGATTCACATGCCACGGGTTATATTGGGAAAACAGGAAGAGGAACACCAGAATTTTATGGAGTAACAGATAGGATTGATATTATTACAACAACTTTTGGTAAAGCTCTTGGAGGTGCTTCTGGTGGATGTATATCAGGTAAAAAAGAAATCATTGAAATGTTTCGTCAACGTTCACGTCCATATCTATTCTCTAATACCCTTGCTCCTGCTGTTGTTGGCGGCACCCTAAAAGTTATTGATATGCTGAGCAAATCTACTGAACTTAAAGATAAAACTATGGATAATGCAAAGTATTTCAGAGAAAAAATGGAAGCAGCAGGATTTGATTTAGTTAAAGGCAATACTGCTATTGTCCCTGTTATGCTTTATGATGCTCCACTTGCTGTTAAAATGTCTAATATGCTGCTTAAAGAAGGCATTTATGTAATTGGCTTTGTTTATCCTGTTGTACCTAAAGGCAAGGCTAGAATACGTGTTCAACTTTCAGCTGCTCATTCTAAAGAAGATATTGATAAAGCAGTTAATGCTTTTATTAAAGTCGGTAAAGAATTAGATGTTATAAAGTAAAATAATATCTTTTTTTGAATATTAGCAAAAACACAAGGCTGCCAACTCGGCAGCCTTTTTTATCAGGCAAGGGATGATGGCGTAAGTCATCATCACCTCAGCTACATCAGGCAATGGGAATTACTTGGTTTAACGAACAAAATTTGTTTAACTTGTCATTAAATTACAAGAATTAAACTATTAACTGAAACCGCCAGGTGCGAGAGCATGCTTGGTGGTGTGAGAGGGCGGGGAAGCAATTCCCCTACTTACTCGATTTGATACATATTATTCCTAAAAATAGAAATGAATTGCATGAATATTAGTAATGATAAGATGAGCAAAGCTGTAAATCAAGATATGTCGTTATCCAATTTTAGAAAATGCGATGAAGCCAAAATTTTGGTATAGACTAATCATCACAGGAATATATGCCTTTCTAATCTTTATCATGGAATTTTTCAGCTTAATAAATATTTTCCTAATAAAATTTTTTATTATTTTTTAATCATTTATTTAAAAATATATATTTGAAGCTTAAAATTAATTTATATGACACATCTAATTTTTTCTGATGAATATTTTATGAAACTCGCCTTAAAAGAAGCACAGAAAGCTTTTGATATTGATGAAGTTCCTGTCGGAGCAGTTATTGTAAGCAAAAATAAAATTATTGCACGAGCTTACAATTTAACAGAAAGATTGAATGATGCAACAGCTCATGCTGAGATGCAAGCTTTTACATCTGCAGCAAATTACTTAGGTGCAAAATATTTGAATGATTGTACATTATATGTTACTATTGAACCCTGTGTTATGTGTGCTGGAGCAGCCTACTGGACACAAATAAATAAAATTGTTTACGGAGCTAAAGATGAAAAAAGAGGTTTTACGAGAATTAAACAAAACTTATTACATCCTGATACTACCGTTGTTTCAGGTATTATGGAAAAGGAATGCTCTGCATTAATTATAAAATATTTTAAAAAGAAAAGATGATGATTTGTTTTGTTATTTACCTCATGATTTTTTAATTTGTTTATGAATTTTTGAAATTTATTAATACCTTAATTCCGTAAATTACTTCGCAGCGAAAAGTTGAAATGTGCATCAGTGTTGGCGCAGCACAGCGAAGAGCATAGCTGTCGCAGCCCTTGTTACGAAGAGAAGGTCTGAGCAAGCATTCCCAACAATGTTACTATGTTCGGCTTTGCAGCAGATTTAGTTTGCGGATATAAGGTAATATAAAAACAGCAAATTTATTGTTATTTCCAATTAATTATTTCTACATTTGGTCGTTTAAAAATTAATAAAATAAAAATGATATGATAAAGAAAATATTTTTACTATCAGCATCTCTATTAATTGCTGTATACTCATCAGCCAATCCAATACTAAATTTAATAAATAAATCTCCTAAGGCTTCGGATTATCCTAAAGCTAATATATTAGTGATTTTTGACAGTACGAAAGTCGATGTACAAGAAACAGGCTTGAGTTATGTTAATAAACATTCACTTTACAAAATATTAACTTCACGCGGAGCTCTTAGCAAGAGAGTTATTAAATACAAGTATGACCCACAATCTGCTTATATAGAAATACAAAAAGTAGTTATTTATAGGAAAAATGGAAATATTGAAGAACTTAATACCAGTAAAGTTCTTGATTATCCTGCCCCTACATGGATGATATACTGGGGCTCTCGTGAAAAGATGATAGAAGTTGGACGCCTTGAACCTGGCGATGCAGTTGAAGTATTCCTGTTTAAAAAAGGCTTTACTTATGCTCTGTTGCAAGATGATGAAAATGAAAATGAAAAATATATACCTCCTATGCGTGGTCAATTTTATGATATTGTTAAATTCTGGAGCAGTGAACCCATATTAACTAAAGTTTATCAAGTGAAAATGCCGAAAGATAAACCCTTGCAATATGAGTTTTATAATGGAGAAGTTCGTTCTTCAATACATTTTGTTGGTAATAAGACGATTTATACTTTTATCAAAAATGATATTAAACCAATAAAAAAAGAGCAGCACATGCTTGCATTATCTGATGTTGCACCTAAGCTTTTATTGTCAACATGTCCAGATTGGAAAGCAAAATCCTTATGGTTTTATAAAGTTAACGAAGATTACGGGAGTTTTAAATTTAATTCTGAAATAAAAGCTAAAGTAAATAAAATATTAATTGGTGCGAAAACAGAGATGGATTCAGTTTCACGACTAACACACTGGGCTGCTGATGAGATCCGTTACTGTGGAATTTCAATGGGCAAAGGGGAAGGATATACACTTCATAAGGGAGCTATAGATTTTCGCGACAGGTGTGGTGTTTGCAAAGATAAAGCAGGAATGTTGATAACTTTGCTTCGTGCCGCTGGTTTCAAATCTTATCCTGCTATGACAATGGCTGGCTCCAGAATTGATAATATCCCTGCTGACCAATTTAACCACTGCATAACTCTTGTAAAACTTCATGACGGCAAATATCATCTATTAGATCCTACCTGGGTACCTTTTGTCCGTGAATTATGGTCAAGTGCTGAACAACAGCAGAACTACCTTATGGGAATACCCGAAGGTGCAAATTTAGCCATAACTCCTATCTCTCCTCCTGAAAAACACTATTTCAAAATTTATGGAACTTCAGAGATATCAGATGACGGAACTTTAATAGGAGAATTTACTTTGAAGGCTGAAGGTCAATCCGATGCAGCTGTTAGATCTATGTTTAAATATTATAATAAATCTCAATGGAATATAAATGTTGAAAAGGAACTATTGAAAATTTCACCCTTAGCTAAAATTATTAAAATGAACTATGCTAAGCCCCTTGATTATAAATCAGGACCTATCACTATTAAAGTAAAATATGAAATTCCTGAATATGCTGTTGTTACTGACGATGAAATAATTTTTACTCCTATTGTTGCTTCAAGACTATTCAAAAGGGCTAATTATCATCTATATTTTAATACTGATTTAAAAGAAAGGAAATTTGGATTTAGAGATAGATGCAGCCGTTTAGTTGAACTTAATGAAAACATTAAAGTTCCTTCATATAAAGAAGTTGTTTATTTACCTGAAACAATCTCTTCGGATGGCTCTGGAGCTGCTTTTAATGGGAAATATAAAATTGATGGACAAACTTTAACACTTTATGAAAAAGCTGCTTTTAAAAAACGTGTTTATAAACCTGAAGATTGGAAATCATATAGAAAGGCTGTTGCATCACAAAATAAATTCGCTGATGATTTTGTTATCTTGAAAAGAAAATAACCTTATAATTACAAATAATCTTTTAAACTTAAAAAAATGAAATACCTATATTCAATAATTTTATCAATAGCAATAAACTTGGTGCTGTGTAATTTTTCACAGGCACAATATGATGATGCAGATGCTGTATATATTAAATTATTAAAGGAATACCAATTAAATGAGGATGGAAGTTTTGATTATCATTTTTCAGAAAATTTAAAACTGCAAACCTACCTTGCTTTTAATTATCATTACGGGGAAACTTTTATTACTTATAATCCTGAATATCAAAAATTAAAAATTAATTCTTCTTACACTATTATGGCAAACGGCAAGAAGGTTATAACACCAGGAAATGCTTTTAACGAAGTCCTCCCGGGATTTGCATCTGGGGCTCCTGCATACAACAATCTCAGGCAAATGGTTGTTGTGCATACAGCCTTAGAAAGGAATTCATATATTTATTTAGATTATAATATCACAAGTTCAAAGAATTTTTTACCTGCTTTTATGGGAAATGAAGTGCTATCTGAAAATTCACCAATCAAAGAATTAACAATAAATATCCGCATTCCTAAAGATAAGACCCTATATTACAAACTCATAAATATCAGGGCTACTCCTTTTATATATAATGATAAAAATATGAAAGTATATTCCTGGACTATTAAAAACATACAAAGACATCCTAATGAAGCTTTACAAGCTAAATATGGAAAGTCATTGCCAAGATTATTGTTCTCAACAGAATATAGTCTGAATAAAGTTTATGATGATTTTATAAATCAGCCTGCTTTTAAATTTGAAGTGAATGAACAGATGTCAAAAGCTGTTGATAGTATTGTTAAGAAAAACGAGAATAAATTAAATATTGCTCTGGATTTGCAGAAAAAGATTGTGAAAAATTTTGCATATTATCATATCCCTCTGATTTATACTGCTTATCGATGCCGAACTGCTGAGGAAACCTGGCAAAGCAATGGTGGAACTAAATTAGAAAAAACTATCCTACTCACTGCTTTACTTAATAAAGCAAATATAAAAGCAATCCCAGTTGCTGTTATCACTTCAGATAAAATTGATAAAAAAGGAAATTCTCTATCTTTCAAAAATATAACAGGGAATCTGATGACTATTAATGACTTTTTAGTAAGAGTGAAAATTAAGGCATACAATGATATTTATTTGTCTGCTACATCATTGGCAAATCAAAATCTTATTTATCAATTAAAAAATAATACTTTATTATTACTAAAATCAGACAAAAAAAAACTAATTGCTTATGACAAAAAACAAAATGATAACGAAATTTCTGTTATTGGGAAATTTATAATAAATGCAAAATATGATTTAAAAAGCCAAATATCAGTTAAATTAACTAATGCTCTTAATCCTTTTTTTACTCTAACAAGAGATAAAGATAAAGCTAAAAATTTCTTTAAAGGAATATCTTATTCTGATATTAAAAATTATAATATAAATAAATTAGAAGA
>CAYNBX010000047.1:0-10335 GCA_964395505.1 uncultured Bacteroidales bacterium
GCATAAAGAAGCAGAGATAATGCAGTGAACGGCATCTATTGTTATTTTAAATAGAATTTTTAATCTGTTAAAAAAGAGGGAATTATCAAAAAAATCGTTGAAACGTTTATGAAAATTTTATTGTGTCTTATTAACCCCTGACTTAAGTCAGGGGTTAATAAGACACTTAAGAACTAATATAACTGTTTTAACAGTTTATATATTGTCTGTAAGAAAATAATAAAAATATAAATTTTTAATGAGAAAATGTAAATAACAAGGCTTGCGAAGTTTTAAAAATCAAGAATCACTATGCAGTCTTTGTAAGTTTTAAAAAAAATAAAAAAATCAAAATCTAAATGACTTATTTTTAAGATGAGTATAAAGCAGTTTTACGTTTTATTGCAAAAATAATTAATAAATATAATAATTATACAATTGTAAACATTATTTAATTAACATAAGTAATATCAGTAATTTGTATATTCATATTACAAATGTATAATATTTATAATTAAGTAAATTAAATCATAATTAATGTTTACTTATGTAAATTTTAATCATTTTCTTTATAAAATTGTCATTATCATAATTATATTTTTAGAACTCAGTGTTTTAGAGTTTTTATGTAAAGTTATATATTAAAGATTATGATAAATCATCTATTTTTATATTTAAAATAATAATATTATTGTATCATATTGATTTATTAAATGTTAATCTATTTACTTAAAATATTGGTTCAAATAAAATTAAATTTTACAACAATATACAAATGTAAAACGATAAAAGTTATAAATGTAAACTATAAATTTTATACTTTTGTAAAAAAATAGTTATAAAATTTAAATATGTAAAATAATGTTAGATAGAATTTCATTAATATTAAAAGCAAAAGGATTAAATTCATCACAATTTGCAGATAAGATAGGTGCACAAAGATCAAGTGTATCACATATATTTTCTCAAAGAAATAAGCCAAGTTTGGATTTTATCATAAAAATATTAAAAACATTTCCTGATATTAGTACTGATTGGCTATTGTTTGGTAAAGGTCAAATGAATAAGGATATTGATTTATTCAGTATAGAAAAAAATGATAAATCAAAAATGCATAAGGAAGGTCTAAATGAAGTAAATAAAGACAATAATATAATTCAAAAAGAAATAGCAAAAGGAATAAACAAAAGGGAATTTGAAGAAGATTATGAAAATAAAAATACAGAAAAAGATAGTAAAATAATATCAGATAAACAATTGGATAAAGTATATGAGAAAGTGGGTGTTAATAATTACAAAAGTACAAAAGATACGGAAAAAATTGTTGTTTTTTATAAAGATAATACCTTTAAGGAATATATTCCAGAGAAATAAGTTTTAGTATCTTTCAAGTTTAGAGAAAAAGAAATTACATTCTAATTCTGCGTTTTCATCACTATCAGAGCCGTGAACAGCATTTTCTTGCAAAGATGTACCATATAAATTTCTTATTGTTCCCCTAACAGCTTTTGAAGGATCTGTACTTCCAATAAGTTTTCTAAATTCTTCAACAGCATTTTCTTTTTTTAGTATTGCAGCAAAAACAGGTGCTGAAGACATAAATTTAACGAGATCATTATAAAAGGCTTTACCTTTATGAATTTTATAAAAAATTTTTGCCTGGTCAACAGTTAAATGTAAATATTTCATTGCAATAATATTAAAACCAGATTCAGTTATTTTTTCTATGATTTGTCCTGTATAGCCTTTTTTTATTGCTAAAGGTTTAATAATTGTCAGAGTTATGTTTCCTTTCATAAGATTAAATTTTTGGTAAAAATAATACTTTATTTTTTATTTCAATATTTAATGATATATTATTAATAAATTTGCAAATTAATTTAAAATTATTAGAATTGGATACAAAACAATTATCTGAAATAAAGAAATTACTTGGTTATACAAAGAATATTGTAATTACAACGCATATAAACCCTGATGGAGACGCTATTGGTTCTTCATTGGCATTATATCATTATTTAATTAAAAAGGGACATACAGTAAATGTTATTATCCCTAATAACTATCCGGATTTTTTATCTTGGATGCCTGAAAGTGAAAATATAATCATTTTTAATAATGATAACAAAAAAAAATGTTTGGAAATAATTGATAAAGCAGATATACTTTTTTGTTTAGACTTTAATGATATAAGCAGATTGGATAAACTTGGCAAAATTGTCGAAAAATCAAATTGCATAAAAATTTTAATTGATCATCATCCTGAACCTAAAAAATATTTTGATTTTATAATTTCTAAAGTTGATACATCCTCAACAGCAGAATTAATATATGATTTTATTATTGATTTGGGAGACAAGCCTTTAATAACTAAAACAATAGCAGAGTGTATTTATGTTGGAATTGTTACAGATACCGGTTCTTTTAGTTATTCTTGCAATTATGAAAAAACATATTTGATTACTGCCGAGTTAATTAGATTAGGTGTTGATGGAGCCAGGATTCATAATTTTGTTTATGATACTTTTTCTGAAAACAGATTAAGATTGCTTGGATTTTGTTTGAGTGAGAGATTAAAAGTTTTGAAGGAATATTGTACAGCTTATATTTATTTAACTAGAAAAGATTTAAAAAAGTTCAATTTTCAAATAGGTGATACTGAAAACATTGTAAATTATGCACTTTCATTAAAAGGCATTTCTCTTGCTGCTTTATTTACTGAAAAAGAAGCTTATGTGAAAATATCATTGCGTTCAAAAGGCAATTTTTCTGTTAATGACTTTGTCCGTAAATATTTTAAAGGAGGTGGTCATAATAAAGCTGCAGGAGGCAGGTCTGATATGACATTGAATGAAACTATTAAAAAATTTGAAAGTGTTTTGCCTTATTGCAAAGATGAACTAAATTGTAATAAAAATACAAAGTAAAACAAATTTTTAATTTGCCTCAACAACTTTATAATCCATATTAACGAGTAAATCAGCCATTGGTTTAAGAGATTGAACTACAATATGTTCTCGTTCAAGAACTTGCATCCTATATTCATTTTGTGGTTCTTTGTCTCTGACAATTTGTGCCTTTTTTGTTTCGTGATACGTTAATTCAATGAAAATTCTTAAATCCACATTATCTGTTTTAATAGCATATAAACCATCAATAATAAGCATATCAATGACATCAAAATTTGTTATCATTGTATCCACCTGGTCAGTAATAATGTCAATGCTTGGCATAATTGCTTGTTTGTTTTCTTTGAAATCCTGAATGTTTCTGTTGATTTTTTCCCAGTCATATTCAGTATAACCTATGCTTTCTATGCCATTTTTCTTTCTCCATTCAGTTCTTTGCAAAGGATGTATCCTGTAATAGTCGTCAATATGAATTACCTTAGTGCAAATCCCCTGTTTTTTTAATAATTTAGCCAGAACATGCGATAATTCAGACTTGCCTGAACCTGATTCACCGGAAATAGCAATAATATATTTTTCTTTTTTTTCTTTCAAGATTCTTTCTAATATTTTTTTTGCAGCATCTTCGTGCTTTTTGGTTATTAATAATATATCTCCTAACATAGTTTTGTGATTTTTTAATTATTTTTATTAAACCTTAAATCCGCGAATTACCTCGCAGCGAAAAGTTGAAATGTGAGTCATAGTTAGCCGCAGCCCGATGAAGAGCATCGACGGTTACTAATTAATTTTTTCCCATTCATTATTTTTTAAAGTATATTTTTTCCCATAAACAATAACATCAACAGTTTTTTGTTTTTTGGATTTCAATTTAATATTTACATCTTTATGTGTTATTTCCATATAATAATGATTGTCTTTAAATATAAAGTTAAAGCTAATTTTTCTCCAATTTTCAGGTAAATTGGGATTTATCTTTACTTTTTCAGTTCTGAGGTTTAAGCCGGCATAAGAATTTAAGGCAATTAAAACAGTACCTGCCATAACTCCACAATGAATACCTTCGCCTGTTGTTCCGCCCTGAATATCATTATAATCACTTGTTAAAGCATCCATATATAGTTTCCAGCTAAGTTGTTTTCTGCCAATCATATTAGCAAGCTGTGAATGAACAACACGACTTAATGTTGAGCCATGAGAAGTTCTTTTGAGATAATATTCAAAATTTTTTTTCAGATAATTTTTATTCATTTTATACCCAAGTTCATTTAAGATATCTGTAACTTCTTCAGAATCTAAGTTATAAAAAATCATTAAAGTATCAGCTTGTTTAGCAACTTTATAGTCATCAGCAGATTTACCTTCAGCTTTTAATATTCTGTCCATCCTGTAAATATTACTATATTTTTTACGATAAGAGTCCCAGTCTAATTCTTTAAGGTCAAAATATCCGTCATATTGAGATAAAATTCCATCATCAGAAATGACAATATTCATTTTTTTTGAGATGTCATTCCATCTATCCAATTCCGATTTATCTAACTTAATTTTTTTCAGTATAATATTTTTAGATGTTTCATCAATCAAATCAAGTATTTTAAAGGCTTTTTTAAAAGACCAAACAACCATTAAATTTGTATAAGTATTATCTTTTATACCTCCTTTTTTAGCATGAGGATATTTTTCGTGGAACTCATCCGGGCCCATAACATTTTTAATCTCATATCTTTGAGTTTCTTCATTATAATTAGATTTACTTGCCCAGAATCTACAAATTTCTAAAAATATTTCAGCACCATATTTTTCTAAAAAGTCCAGATCATTGTTAATTTGAAAATACTGCCAAATATTATATGCTATAGATAAAGAAACGTGTCTTTGCAGGGAGCTGTAATCATCGCCCCATTTTCCGGATATAGGATTTAAGTGCAATGTTTGAGTTTCCTCTCTTCCGTCACTGCCGCTTTGCCAGGGAAACATTGCACCTTTATAACCATATTCTTTAGCATATTCTCTTGCTTTGTCTAATCTTCTGTATCTATAAAGTAAAAGGGATTTTGCTATATCTTTAAAATGTATTTCATAAAATGGAAGAATAAAAAGTTCATCCCAGAAAATATGTCCGCGATAAGCTTCACCATGTAATCCCCGAGCAGTGATGCCAGCATCAATATTTACATTATGTATTGAGGCACACACCATCAAGTGATATAAATGCATCCTTAGTAATTTTTGAGCTAATCTATCCCCTTCAATTTTTATGTCTATTTCTTTCCATATCTCAGACCATTTCTTTTCACTTCTTTTTAATACTTCTTCAAAATTATGAATTGGTACTATATCATTTTTAGCATTCTGTAAGGTATTTGTTTGTTTATCTTTGTCAAGAGATGTATGAATTGAAACGATTTTATCAATACTTAATACGTCATTTTCTTTTAAATTCAGCTCAAAGTAAGAATAAGAAGAAGCATCATTCACTTCTGAATTAATTTTATGATTTATTTTTTTGTTATTCAGTAAAACATTTATTTTTGATGCTTCAGCAATTATAATATTTGATTGATTGGTTTTAACTAAAACATAGTTCAAAGCCTTTTCAATACCCTGAGACAAAGGTTCTAAATGCCGTGAATTTAATTGTTTATATCTTTCAACGCCTGCATTAATTATATTCCCATCAATACCTGTTTTTATTGTAATTTTATCAGAATAATTAAGAGGGGTGATATAATATTTTAAAGAAGCTAAATGTGGATTATCCATACTTGCAATTCTCTTTGATTCAATAAGAGTTTTTCTGCCTTTATTGTCTTTTACAATCATCTTTTTGTAAAGAAGGCCATTTTTAAAGTTTAACTTTCTGTGTATATTAACAATCTCAAAATCATTTGTATTAAACCAATTGTCATTATTTATTTTAAAATTTACAGGCAGCCAGTTAGTGCAGTTCACAAAATCTTCATTAATAACTGTTCTTTTAGCAACAGAAGATTTCAGGCGATTATAAACCCCGGCAATATAAGTTCCCGGATAATTAATTTCATTTGCCTTTGTTTCTTCCAGAGCACCGCGAGTTCCAAAATATCCATTTCCAACAGTTAAAAGAGCTTCTCTTGAACGCTCTTTTTTAGGCTCATAATCATAATAGTTTAATGACCACATATCATCATTTAATCCTTGTTTAAACCATTTTTCAATACCATTAACGCCATTTATTTCTTCTAAGTCTCTTACAACAATATCGGCGCCATTAAGTTTAAGTTCTTTTTCATTATTTTCACGAGCTATTCCTATGACAAGGCCAAAATTACCATTATGGCCAGCTTGAACGCCTGAAATAGCATCTTCTACAACAACGGCTCTATCATAATTTACATTTAAATTATCACAGGCTGTAGTGAAGATGTCAGGTTCAGGTTTGCCGTGTAATTTTAGTTTAGCAGATACAATGCCATCTACACGAGTTTCAAAAATATCTGTTATTCGTGCTGCATCTAAAACAGCTTTACAATTTTTACTTGAAGACGCAACGCCTATTTTAATTCCTTCTTTTTTTAATTCTTTGATAAGATTAATAGTAGAATCATATATTTTAACTCCGTCACGTGCCAGGACATCATTAAAGACTTTATTTTTTCTATTTCCAATTCCGCATATTGTCTCTTTATCGTAAGTATCATCAGGGTTACCATAAGGAATTTCAATAGCACGGGATTTTAAAAAAGATTCAACGCCTTTATATCTTGGCTTACCATCAACATAAGTTAAATAATCATTTTCGTGAGTAAATTCTCTAAAATGTTCTCCATATTTTTTTTCTCTTTCTTTCAAATAGCTATCAAACATTTTTTTCCATGCTTTGCTGTGCACCAGTGCAGTTTGAGTAACAACTCCATCTAAATCAAAAATTACTGCATCAAAACTATACTTTGACATAAATTTTTTTTGTTTTTTACTATGTTTAATTTTATTAAAGTTTTATTATAATTTCATCTATCAAGAAGTTGTAAAATCCAGAGTAAAAAGTAAATATATTTTTCTTTAATAAGATTTAATTATTCAACAAAATCCAGTAATAAGAAAAAGGTGGTAATATCAAACTCTCTGAATTTTTATCAAAAAGAATAGGTTGTTTTAAAAGGTCTTGTTTTTTTTCTAATAAAGAAGGTAAAGGTGATTTTATTATTTGTACTTTGTTAGTAAGATTATGTATCAAACAAATTTTTTCTTTAGAATATGAGCGTATATAAGCGAGAACCTCAGAGATAATATTGTCATCATTATTTTTTATATCTAACCATTCTATACTACCTCTGCCAAAACATTTATATTTTCGTCTTGTATTTAATTGTTTATTAATAATATTAAATACTTTAGAACTTAATGTTTTTTTATTTCTCAAGTCAGTATTGAGTTTAGCCCAATTAATTTTTCCTCTCACAAAATAACGAGTATCATTTTTCCCTGTTTCTTTCTTCATCTGTTTATAATATTCTTCGTCATTAGTTTTTCCAAACTCATCGCCATAATATACCACTGGAGTTCCTGGTAATGTTAGCATAATAGAATAAGCCAGACCAATTTTATATTGATTATATTCCAGTAAATCAGATAGACGAGCTGAGATGCCTTCGCCTAAGCGAAAATCCCATCTGGGCTCACGACAATAATAACTATAAATATATTCTCTATCCTTTTCAGAAACATAGACTGATTCCAGGCTCAGCTCATCGTGACAACGAAGAAAAATAAACCACTGACAAGATTTCGGGATATCCGGAGTAGTGTCAGGGTTAAGAGTTTCAATGATTGGTTCTCTTTTTTGTTTTCCTAAAGCTTTAAATATTTGAGGCATTAATGGGAAATTATAACCAGCATTACATTCGTCATCATTACCAAAATATTTAACAACTTCTTTAGGGGGTTGACAAGCTTCGGCTAAAAGAAGTGTATTAGGACGAACATAATCCAGGACTGCCCTATAAAATTTAACGATTGTGTGTGTTTTGGGTAAATTTTCACAATCTGTTCCTTCTTCTTTCCAGAGGTAAGGAATAGCATCTGCTCTAAATCCATCTACACCTTGACTAAGCCAAAAAAGTAAATTTCTTGACATTGATAAAAGTACTTTAGGGTTGTGATAATTTAAATCTGGCTGAAATTCAAAAAATCTGTGAAAAAAATAATAATTTCCATCTTTTTGCCAGTTACTTGGACACATACCCTTAAAAAGCAAACGTGTTTCTTTGTATTTTTTATCATCCTTATTCCAGATATAATAATCACGATACGGATTATCAGGTGATTTTCGTGATTGTTGAAACCATTCGTGCTCTTCGGAAGTATGGTTTATAGCTATATCAAAAATTATTCTTATCTTTCTCTTATGGGCTTCGTTGAGAAAATGACGAAATACTTCTTGTTGTTCTTCATCTGATGCATTCTCGTCTAATCCTAATAAATCTTTACGTATTCTGTCATAATGCCTGATATCAAATCCGGAATCTCTCATCGGAGAATCAAGAATAGGAAGAAGCCACAAGCAATTTACACCGAGAGATTTTAAATAATCTAATCTTCTTTCTAATCCTGGAAAATCTTTGTTGAACAAATCAACGTATAAGGAGTAAACAACTGCATCTTTATACCATTCAGCTTCTTGTGGTTTTGTATCATATTTTATTTTAAATATTTTTAATTCATCTATAAAGTCGTTTAAAATATCTTTTGAATAATCAGGATATAATTCATCCCAGCATTTATTTAAGGTTTTTTCTTTGTCAAGATTTTCCATAATTGATAATTATTTGATGATTTTAATAGCGTTCAAATATACAAAAATTAATATTATTTGAAATTTTATGAAAAATTATGGTTAAATAATATAAAGTTCTATTTTTGTACAAAAAATAATATTGTATTTTATTTTTATATGACAAGACACAAAATAAATATCACTTGTATTTTTTTATTGATTTTTATATCAGTTTTTTTATATGCTGATAATAAATCGGATAGCCTTGAAAAATTTTATGTTAAATCAAAAGATAAAGTTTTTAGTAAAGTAAAAGATAGACAGATTGCTGAAATACAAACAAAGTATGAAACTCAAAAAAAAGATTATGAAGTTAATAATCCGGGAAAACCCGGGAAACATCAAAAAATCCTGGTATTATTTTTTTCCATCTTCTCAATTTTAATATTGGCAGCTGCTTTTATTTTTTATATAAAAAATAAAATAAAAAAGAACTCAAATAAAGAACTTATTAATAAAAATAATAAGATTTTAGAACAACATAAGAAATTAGAGCAAGTTTATGAGCAGCTTAGAGTTTCACAAGAAAAAATTATTCAAAACTCAAAAGAGCTTATAATATTAAACAGAAAATTATTAAATTCAGAAAAAGAACTTAAAGAATTAAATCATACTAAGGATAAGCTTTTTTCCATAATAGCTCATGATATGATTAACCCCTTCAATGCGATAATGGGATTCTCAAATATTTTATATGAAGAATATAATGAACTTGAGGATTTTGAAATAAAAAAATATATAAAAACAATTTATGATTCAACAAATAATTTATATAATTTATTACAAAATTTATTGCAGTGGTCTCGTTCACAAATAGGTAAAACTGAATTTAAACCCTGTATATTTGACCTAAGTGATGTTGTAAATAATAATATTGAACTGTTAAATATTAGTGCTGAAAGGAAAGGTATAAAAATCTCTTCAGATATTAAAAAAAATAGTTATGCATATTTTGATAAAAATATGATTGATACAGTAATAAGAAACCTGGTTTCAAATGCCATAAAGTTTACTCGTGAAGGTGGAGAAATAAAAATATTTTCTGTTGATAAAAGTAATTATGTTGAAGTAGCTGTTTCTGACACTGGCGTTGGAATAAATGATGATGATATTAAAAAACTTTTCAGTATTGATAAAAATCATACTTCGTTAGGAACCTCAAAAGAAAAGGGTACAGGATTAGGTTTGATACTATGTAAAGAATTTGTTGAGAAAAATGGCGGGAAAATTTATGTAGAAAGTAATCATAAAGGCAGCACCTTTAAATTTACTTTACCTAAAAATGTCAAATTAGCCTGATATCCGATAACTCATCTTAATATTTTTTTTCTGCTATGAGTTTTATTTTTTCATTAAACATAAAAACCAAACTTTCCAATAAATTCACGTAAATTAAAATATTTACAATGACAATAGTAAATAGATTTTGCTTTTGTTAAACCTTAAATCCTCAAATTACTTCACAACGAAAAGTTGAAATGTGCGTCATTATTGGCGCAGCACAGAGAAGAGCATCGCAGGTGTATGCCTTGTTACTGTGAGAAGCTCTGACCGAGCATTGCCAGCAATGTACTATTGTTCTGCTTTGCAATAGATTTAGTTTGCGGATATAAGCTTAAATTAAAAGTT
>CAYNBX010000048.1:0-10173 GCA_964395505.1 uncultured Bacteroidales bacterium
GACAAACACTAATTAAGGCAATCTTTGAATTTCTATATAGAGAATTAATAGTTAAAAAACATATCAGCCATTTAACATTGAACATAAAATTGGAACAAAATAGTTTTTTTGCATTCTTATTCTGCCTTAGAATTTTTATTGAATATCGCTCATTTCTTAATCTTTGTTTACAATATTTTCATTAGATTTGCAACCGTTTAAATAGCTTATGTCAAACAAAATTAACATAAAAAACAAAAAAGCAGGGCATGAATATTTTCTGCTTGAGATTTTTACAGCAGGCATACAGCTCAGCGGAACAGAAATAAAATCCATTAGAGCTGGTAAAGTAAGCCTTGTTGATTCTTACTGTTCATTTATTAATAATGAGCTTTTTGTTAAAAATATGCATATTGCAGAATACAATTTGGGGACGCATTACAATCATAAGCCTAAACGCGACAGGAAATTATTACTTACCAAAAAAGAACTTAAAAAAATTTCGAACAAGGTTAAAGAGAAAGGATTTACAATAGTTCCAACGCGATTGTTTATTAATGATAGAGGACTTGCAAAACTGAATATTGCAATTGCAAAAGGGAAAAAACTATATGATAAACGGGAATCTCTTAAAATAAAAGATACAAAAAGAGAGATTGATAATATAGGAGCTTATTAATGTTGATAAATTAGTACCTGTCTATAATGTTATTTTCTAACAATTTAAGAATTATATTGTATCGATTATTTGTTGATTAAAAATAAAAATCTAAAAATACATTAATATGATAGATTTTATGTAGAGACAAGTTATAAGGGTAGGAGATGGGACTCGAACCCACGACCCTCGGAACCACAATCCGATGCTCTAGCCAACTGAGCTACACCTACCATTTTTTAATATCGTGCAAAGATAAAACTTTTTAATTTAAAAGATTGTATCCTTAATCAATAATCTTTTCTTTTTAAGATTAGCAGAATATTGAAACCAGACTAAGGCTAAAAATGCAATAGCTACACCAGTAGGGTAACCAATAGAAGTTGATAATGCTAAACCTCCATTTTTAATAGGTGCAACCATTAAATAAGTACTGCAGATTGCTGTCATAAACATAGCAGGTATAGAAAGCATTAAATGATTTTTCCCTTTCAATGTCAGATACATTGCTCCAGTCCATAATACAGTCATAGATAATATCTGATTGCAAAGACCAAGATATTTCCAGATAGTAGAAAATGAAAATTGTGACAAAGAGAAACCTACTGCAAAAAGAGGAATACTAATTATTAATCTGTTTTTAATTTTTCCTTGTTTAAAATGGAATATATCTGATAGTGTCAGTCTTGCACTTCTAAAAGCTGTATCTCCAGTAGTGATAGGGCACACGATTACTCCTAATATTGCAAGTATAGCTCCTGTTCTGCCAAGCCATGTATTACAAATTTCATTAACTATCCAGGCTGGATTATGTCCAGATATTATTGCTTTGTTTAAGCCTTCAGCTCCTCCAAAGAAATTCATCGAAGCAGTAGCCCAGATAAGAGCAACTATTCCTTCTGCTATCATTGCTCCATAAAAAACGTGTCTGCCGTAACTTTCTTTTGTCATACATCTTGCCATCATTGGTGCTTGTGTTGAATGAAATCCTGATATGGCTCCACATGATATTACAATAAACATCATTGGATACAAGATATTTTCAGAAGGATTTGAGTGCATATTTCGAAAATCAGAAAAAGATAATTCGTGAATATTAAGATCTCCTGAAAAGAATAATATATGCCCTGCAATACTTATTGCCATTATAAGTAAAGCAGCGCCAAATATAGGATATATCCTGCCAATTATTTTGTTTATCGGAAGAAGAGTCGCAATTATATAATAAGCAAAAATTATGTAAAGCCAAATAGTTTTACTTTCTCCTGTCAAAGCCTTGAGCAAGCCTGCAGGACCAATAACAAATGCAACACCAACAAAAATTAATAGTAATAATGAAAAAACTCTTAAGAAATTTTGAAAGCCTTTACCTAAGTATTTACCAACAACTTCTGAGATGCTGGCTCCATCATTTCTAACAGAAAGCATACCTGAAAAATAATCATGAACTGAACCCATAAAGATACAGCCTAATACTATCCATACATAAGCCATTGGTCCATACATTGCTCCTAATATTGCTCCAAATATAGGTCCAAGGCCTGCTATGTTTAAAAACTCTATCATGAACATTTTCCATTTTGACATTGGTATATAATCAACCCCATCTTCTAACCTCGTTACAGGGGTTTTAATATCATCATTTGCACCAAATACCTTTTCAACGAATTTGCTATAAAAAAAATAACCTAAAAGAAGAGCTGCAATAGCTGAAATAAAAGTAATCATTTGTAAAAAAATTAAATTATTGTTAAATACTTTTCTAAATAAACAATTTCCATAATCAATTTTATGATGGCAAATTTATAATTAAAATTTTTATTTTATGTTTTGTTTATATTTAAATTATTTTGATTTATAAAAAACTCTAATTTTGCGAATAAAAATAAAACTGTATATAATGACATTAATAAAATCAATTTCTGGTATCAGAGGGACAATAGGAGGTAAAACTGGTGAAGGGATGAATCCCTTAGAAGTTGTGAAATTAACAGCAGCTTTTGCCGCTTTTATAGAAAATAATTCAGATAATGAGAAACTTAAAATTGTTATTGGAAGAGATGCTCGTATATCCGGGAAAATGATTAGTAAAATTGTTGTTGGCACTTTGCAAGCAATGGGTGTTGATGTTTTGGATATAGGACTATCAACAACTCCAACTGTTGAAATTGCTGTAATTGATTCTAAAGCTGATGGTGGAATAATTATCACGGCAAGTCATAACCCTATTCAGTGGAATGCATTAAAATTATTAAATAGCAAAGGAGAATTTTTATCAGCAAAAAATGGCGAAGAAGTTACGTCTATTGCATATAAAGAAGATTTTGTTTTTTGTGATTTTAATAAATTAGGGAAATATTATAAAGATGAAACATTCATACAAAAGCATATAGATAAAATAATAAATTTACCGCTTGTTGATGTGTATGCTATACAAAAGGCTAATTTCAGAGTAGTTATAGATGGGATAAATTCAACAGCAGGGATTGCTGTTCCTCAACTTTTAAAAGCCTTGGGAGTAAAAGAAATTGATGAAATTTATTGTGAACCAACAGGTTTGTTTTCGCATAATCCTGAACCAATACCTGAAAATTTAACTGAAATATCAGAAACAGTAAAGGTAAACAATGCAGATATAGGTTTTGCTGTTGACCCTGATGTGGACAGATTAGCTATTATCAGCGAAGATGGTGAGATGTTTGGTGAAGAATATACTTTAGTCGCTGTTGCTGATTATATCTTGAAGAATAAAAAAGGTAATACAGTTTCAAATTTGTCATCAACACAAGCTCTGAGAGATATTACAGAAAAAGCAGGATCCAAATATTTTGCCTCTGCTGTCGGTGAAGTAAACGTTGTTAAGATGATGAAAGATAAAAATGCTGTTATTGGTGGCGAAGGTAATGGGGGCGTGATATACCCTGAATTGCACTATGGACGTGACGCCCTTGTTGGAATAGCTCTATTCCTCTCTTATCTTGCTAAATCCGGAAAAACTTGCTCTGCTCTTAGAAATACATATCCTTCTTATTATATTTCTAAAAATAAAATTCAATTGACACCTGAAATAAATGTTGATTTTGTTTTAAATAAGATAAAAGAAAAATATAAAAATTATCCTGTTAATTCAATTGATGGTGTGAAAATTGAATTTGATAAAGAATGGGTTCATTTAAGAAAATCAAATACAGAGACAATTATAAGAATATATTCTGAAAGTGATTCTATTACTAAAGCTGAAATACTCGCAAATAAAATTATTGGGGATATTAAAGAAATTTTCAATGATATTCATTCTTAAAAATTATCTAATTGATTATATTGATTATAACTTTAATTGTTTTTCAAATTGATAAATTGTTTACATTAAATTTATTAAAGACAAATATTTTTATATATTTTTTTGATAAAGCAGTATAAAAAACTGATTAGTGTCCGTGCATAAAGTAAATGTTTGAATCAGAATGTTCATTTTTTTGAAGAGTGTAACGCAGAAAATGGACATTATGGACAAACAATAATTATAATTTTGTAGCTGAAAATTTAATAAAGATATAATATGCCTTCAAAAAAGAATAGTAAGAATAGTAAAAAAGTCGGAATAAAATATAGAAAAATAAGCTTTAAAATTTCAGATAAAGAAAAGAAGAAGATTGATAATTATTGCAGAATTTATAAAACAACACCAAATAAAATCTTTAAAAAATCAATAAGAGAATATATTGAAAAAAATGGCAAAGAGCCAATTATATTTGAAGATGAAAATCAGCTCACTCTATTTGAAGAAATAGAAAATTTGGATAATACAAAAGAGTTTGAAGATGAAACTCATAGTAATATAAAACCAAATTAGTTTTTAATGGAGTAAATAATTGTTTATTTTTTATTTTGCTAAATAATTTTCATAAGGGGTTCTGTTGATAATTGAACGTCCTAATGTTATTTCATCAGTATATTCTAACTCATCGCCAATAGCAATGCCTCTCGCAATAGTGGATATAAGTATATTAAAATCTTTTAACTTTTTATAAATATAAAAAATTGTTGTATCGCCTTCAATAGTTGTAGGTAAAGCCATTATTACTTCTTTTACATTTCCTTTTTTAACTTTATTTATAAGAGATTCTATATTAAGATCTTTAGGGCCAATACCATACATAGGTGATATTATTCCCCCTAAGACGTGATAAACACCTTTATATTGAGATGTGTTTTCAATTGCCATAAAATCTTTAATGTCTTCTACAACGCAAATAATAGATTTGTCTCTGTTTGGATTGGAACAGATTTCACAAACATCGGAATCAGAGATATTATGGCATATTTTGCAATATTTTATTTCTTTACGCATTTTTATAATAGCGTTTCCAAGAGCTTCTGCTTCAGAAACATCTTGTTTTAATAAATGAAGTGCAAGGCGTAAAGCTGTTTTTCTGCCTATGCCAGGAAGTTTTGAAAATTCATTTACTGCATTTTCAAATAATTTTGATGGATATGTGTACATAATTAATGATAAATATTTTAAAGATATTTTTGTTTAATGCTGCAGCTTTTATTTGTCAATAAGGTTTTTTTTATTTTTATATTTGCAAATTTAATATAAAAAATTCATTTTAAATTTCAATAATTTATGAAACCCATATTATTATTTATCTATGTTTTGCTAATTCCATTTGAAATCTTATACAGCCAAAACTTTATAACTAATGATACAATAAATAAAATTGATTCTAAAGGTATGAAGCAAGGATACTGGATGAAATATGATAAGGAAAGAAATTTAAAGTATGAGGGCACCTTTAAGGATAATATTCCTTATGGAGAATTCAAATATTATTATAATGATAAAAAGATAAAAGCTGTTTCTTCTTTTTTTAATAATGGGGAGTCATCTATTACAACCACATATTACAGCAATGGGAAAATTATGGCTATTGGGAAATATGTTAATAAAAAAAAAGATAGTTTATGGAGATATTATAGTGAAGACGGGGTTTTAATAGCAGAGGAATTTTATAGAGACAATAAAAAGGATGGGATATGGAGAACATATTATCCGGATGGCAAACTGCTTGAGGAAGTAACCTGGCAAAATGATATAAAAGATGGTAAATGGAGACAATATTTTACAGATGAGAAAATTAAATTAGATGCAACTTACATTAATGATAAATTAGAAGGCTTAGCTAATTTTTATTATTGCTCAGGTAAGTTAATGATATCAGGCACTTATAAGAATGGTCTTAAAAATGGTGTTTGGATGTATTATAAAAAAAATGGTGAGAAAGAAAAGAGATTAACATATAAAAACGGAGCCTTAGTGAAAGAAGATGACTTTACAAAATAAAAAATAATAGGGGTTTTTTTAACCCCTATTATTATATTTAAACAATGTTATGTGTCATTGATAATAATTACCATTAAGTTTTTGTTTCGGTTTTTGTTTCAGTTTTCTCTTTTTTAATAAGTAAAGAAAAAATTATACTTATAATTGCTGCAATTGTGAAAACCCATAAAGCCCATCCTACATGATAAGTAATTTTAGTAGTAACTTCAGCAGCTGCTTGCGATGGGATAAGAATTATTCCAATTATACCTAATATAGTATTAACTATACTAAGCGAAAATATCCAGATTTTTCTTTCTTGAAAGAAAGAAAGTACAAGTAATGCAATAGCTACAATAAAACCAATTATTCCTTCCCAACATTTCAAAGCCATAAAATTAGGTTGTCCTGTAACTTTTGCCCATGGTATAAATACCATTACTATCATTATAATAGATAGTATTAATACATAAATGTTTGTTTTCTTTTTCATTATAGTAAAATTTTAGTTGTTTAAAAAAAATACTTTTAATGACACATAAACAAAATGTTTTCTTTTTTTAAATATTTAATTAATATTAAACCCAAATTGAACGATTCTTAAAAAGAATCTCTCTATGAATAATTGTAATTTACAGAAAATTCTTTAATTTTCTCTGCTTAAATAAACTTTTATATTTTGAAAATATCTTTTATTAAATGCTTTAAAGTATGAATTTATAATTTTTAAAATAAGATATCAAAATCAAACTCCTTTATTATATGAGATAAATAATTTTTTATACGATAATTTATACACAAAAGTTTCATTTTATTATTTTCAGAAATAAAATTAAATAAAATAAAATACAATTCATATAAAAACCGTAATTTTTATTTTTGATCAATTTATAAACTATTGAATTTTATACTAAAGCTCTGATGTTTAATGTTATTGACTATCTCCATCCTTAATGAAAATTTAATTTAGCTTAAGATATGAATTATTCAGCTTAGTGATATTTTTTAATAAACAACAATTTTTTTGATGCTTTTCTTTGAACCATTTTTAATAATCAGAAAATAAATTCCTTTACTGTATCTTGATAAGTTAATTGATTTACTGGTTTTATCATTAATTAAAATATTTTTCTGCATTAGTGATTTTCCGTAAATATCAGTAATTTGTATTAAATAGTTTTCAGGAAATGAATTATCAAAGTATATATTAATAATTCCATTTGTAGGATTAGGAAATACATTAACATTTAATTTTTCATTATTATTTTGAGCAATTCCAAGGTTATTATAAATTGTAACCAGTAATCCTGTAGAAAAAGAACTCTCACCACAATCGTTAAGAGCCTTTACTTTTATTGTCGCTGTTCCAGTAAAATCGTTGTTCCAGTCAACAGTGCCTATAGTATCGGTTCCTGTTATTATTCCTGCAGTGTCAGGTGAAATATTCCAGATATAAGATGCTGCATTTGTATCATTTGTTGTTGTGTAGTTTGTGTTTGCACTATTTATGCATAGGCTATCTTTACCTATTGGGGTTTCTGGTACTGAAGGTAAAGCGTTAACAGTTATATATGCTGTTTTTGTTTTAGTATCAGAGTTTAAAAAAGTACTGACTGTTAAAGTAACATCATAAATTCCTGAAGTATTATATATAATATTTTGGGGATTTTGCTTTGTTGATTCTGAAGGTTCTCCTCCGGGAAAGCTCCAGTTCCAACTTGTAGGATTTCCTGATGTCTGATCTGTAAAATTAATAGTATCACCCCGGCAAATATCTGTTGAGCTTGCTGTAAAATCCGCAACAAGAGTTTGGTTTATAACAAAATCCCATATCCCTCTGCCATAAGTTCCAAAGCGTACAATATTTATTGCAGGGATATAATCAACACACCAATAAACCTGGTCTGGGCTTATAGAATCCATCATATCATACCATTGATTATCAGAAGGAATATAAACATAAGGACCTAATTCAGTAGCAGCAAAAACCTTGCTTTCATCAGGTGTTGATTTTAGTTCATAAACCAAAGTATTAGGTAATCCATTATCTATTGCTGTAAATGTTTGTCCATAATCATTTGATACAAAAACAGGAGAATTTGAATATCCGCTACCAGCTATATAAACTCTGCTTGATTGAACAGGTGAAGCCAATATGCTTGCTCCATAAAAATAATGAGCTCCAGGTCCTGTGTAGTCTGGTGTTAATGTCCAATTATTACCTCCATCAGAAGAAGAATAAAATTTACCATTATTTGTTAAGACATAACGATAATTTGTATCAACAGAAGAGTATCCCATTGCAGAAATTTGAGAGTTGCTGCCATTACTGAAGTCAAATGTAAGTTCCTCGTAAGAAATTGCCCCATTATGATAATTCAGATGGAAAATATGTGAACCACCATTAGTTCCTCCACCTGCTAAATATACTTTATCTGGTGAAGAAGGATCTTCCATCAATGGCGGCATCCAGTAAAAGCCAGAACCTACAAAATTCCACCATATTGAGTTTTGATTATTATTAACATCAGGATAATAGGCTGCAAAGGTAGGATAAACCATCCAGATGCTTGCTCCATCATCTCCTGAAACAATATGACCATAATCTCCACTAATAACTTGTGTAAAGTCAACTGTACCTGAGTCAGGATTGATTGTTGTCATCTGATAGCCCTGATCCTGACTACCTGCATGTAAAATATTTGTATTAAAACGGCAGGTGTAAGTTGAATAATATTGACTTACATAGAGATTGCTTAATGAAATATTATGAACACTTAACAAGGAATCATAAGAAATATAAGTTCCGCCATCAGTATTTATAAAATCAATTTCATTAGCATTCTTGTCTAAAAAAGAATTTATTCCGGGGATATCAGCATGGAGCTTGTTTTCTGGTGAGTTGTAATATTCCCACCATTTGTTTAATCTTGTCCAATTGTTTCCCCCATCATAGCTTCTGTAACATTCAACGCCGCCAAAATATAAAACATTAGGATTTTTGGCAGAGCAAATAAAACTGTTTTTCATAAAAGGCGTTGCATTGTTAATGGTTCCTCTAAAAGAACAATTTACTCCACTATCATCAGAGCCATAAAAATCTGATTGCCCATCATGACTTACCAGAACATAAAGATATGTGTTGTTAGTTGTCTCGTTACCAGTAAGCCATTCAGAGCCGGTAGCATTTAAAGTAAAACTTCCAATTGGAACTAAATTATTATTATCGTCGAATTTGTAAAAGTTATTATTTTCAATAAGATAAACTGTTCCTGAACCATAATAATCTGTCCAAAGATCAAAGTTATTTACATCACCATAACTAGGACTGTCAAAAGATAAAATAGCTGAAAAATTTTCTCCTTTATCAGTTGACAGGTAAATTGTAGTTTGTGAGTTCCAGTTAACATAATCCCATTCTAATGCTAATAAATAAATTGAGTGATTGTTATCATTAGTTACAACAGCTCTTTTAATATAGCCCCAGTTAGCAATATTAGAAAGACCGTTAGCAATGTTCCAGTTAGCTCCGTCATCATCAGAATAGAAAAATCCATTTATACACCATTTGTCAGAAGATACTAAAAGTCTTTTCCCGGTATTGTAAGGAATATTTCTTATCATATTTATACCTGTTATTTGAAACTGGTCATTGATAGAAACCCAATTATTACTATCAATTTCACCTTTCCAGATATTTCCCCCTGAAGAAGCTAAATAAACTGAACCTGTACTTGTGTCAACATCAACAAGATGAGTTCTTCCTGCAAGATTTTTACTACCTACTTCTTTCCAAAAACCACTGACATTGCCATTTGTTGACTCTTTTAAATTTATCTTCTTTTTTTTATTTTTATATTTTAAAAGTCTTGTTTTAAAATCCATTAATCTCCAGTTGGTACCAGGAGCTGCTTTGTGCATTTCTTTAATCCATTTCTCACGTTTTATATTATTTTCTTTATTCTCGCCCTTAACAACAATAGTTTTAGATGGAGAGGGCATAAATTTTGTTTTTTGATTTTTGCTATTATTAAAATGAATTAAAGAGATTATTACAATAGCCAAAATTGTGATTAATAAAGGAAAAGTAAATTTTTTATTCATGTTTCTTTTTAAATTATTAATTTTTTATGATATAATTAAAATAAAAGTGCTAAAAAAATATAAAATTTTCAGATTGCCGCATTTACTCTATGAAGTTTATAATATT
>CAYNBX010000049.1:0-3801 GCA_964395505.1 uncultured Bacteroidales bacterium
GGTCTCTTGTTTCAAGGGTTGGTGTATATATTAATCGAAAACTACCCACTCTATTAATCGAAAAGTATCCACCTAAAAAATATAGAAAAAAATTAACGACCTTTTGTTTTTTATTATAAAAGGGCGGTGTTTAAATCCAGGTGCAGCTAAAAAAATATAAATCTTAGTTTTGTTTTCTAAATTGTCTATCCTAAATAGTTAAATAACTGAAGTTTCGGAAATAGTAATTTGTTTATTGTCAGATATTGAAAAATTGCAAAAATCTAATAAATTGAATAGAACTGCATTTTAAACAACTAATGATGAGTATCTTATTGATATAATTCCAGATTAATAAGAATTTTGTGAATTTAAAAATGTCTATGTAATTCCTTACAAAAAACCTTATTTTTTATTTTTAACCTTATAAGAAAAGCAAGACACAAGCACTTTTTTAAGCTTATTATCTTATTATTATGGGTTAATAGGTTAATAAGTTTTGGGTTTCGTAATTTTTCATTTCTACTAAATGTTTAAATCAAAATAAATAAGGTCTTTATCAAAATAATTGCAAATATCTGCTATTTTTTGAATCCGTTATATAATAGTCTAATAAACTGTCTATTAAATTGATATTTAATATTAAAAACAGAGTTTTTATAAAAATAAAAATATTAATTTTTTAATCATTTATCAACTTCGAAACTTCAGTCAGATAATTTTTATTTTTTTTAACATAAATTTTATATTTATCTTGAAAATTGTATTTTTGGGCTTTTTAAGAAATAACAAGATAAAATTAATAAATATGGAAAAGATTAAAAGAGCTTTGAATGAATCACCGGGTATGAGGTGGGGGGCATTAATTTTGATTAGTATTATAATGTTCTCAAGTTATTATTTTTATGATGTCTATTCTGCTATCAAAGACACATTACAAAGCGAAACAGGAATAAGCAATACTGATTACGGGAAGTTTTATGGGGCTTATTCCTTTCTAAATGCCTTTGGTATGGCTTTTATAGGAGGTATGATACTTGATAGATGGGGCATTAGAAAAACAGGGTCATTGTTTATTTCTTTTTTATTTTTAGGAACAATTTTAACAGCCTATGGTGCAAGCAATATTTTTAATCATGGTGGTTATGGATATAATTTTTTTGGTTCTTTTATGAAAGAATACAGCCCTGCTTTAAAGATGATGATTTTTGGTAGAGTGATATTTGGCTTAGGAGCTGAAACTTTTTATGTGGTTATAAATAAGGTTATAGCTAAATGGTTTAAAGGTCATGAATTAGCATTTGCCTTTGCTATAAGCTTAGCTATTGGACGTTTTGGTACTGCTGCGGCATTTATATATTCTCCAAGAATAGTAGCTCACGCTGCTGCTTGGAATACTGCTGGCTGGTTCGGAGTTATGCTTGTCTTAATTGCTTTTATTTGCTTTTTCGTATATATTGTATTTGATGTTAAACTTGACAAATCCATAAAATCAATAAAAGTTGAAGATGAAGAGGAAGAAAAATTTCATTTTAGAGACTTAAAAAAATTATTCGCAAATCGTTCTTTTATTTATATCACCTTACTTTGTGTAACTTTTTATTCCGCAGTGTTCCCGTTTGTTGGTTTTGCTGCTGACTTTTTACATAACAAATTTGGTTTCTCACAACAATTAAGTGGTGATGTTACAACTGTACTTCCTTTTGGAACAATTATTTTTACTCCTCTTTTCGGTTGGTTTACTGACCATAAAGGCAAGAATGCTTCAGTAATGATTTTAGGTTCATTGCTATTGATTATTGTTCATCTTACATTTTCTTTAACAAGAATAACACCTTATATCCCTTTGTTTTTATTAGGAGTTGCATTTTCTTTAGTACCAGCAGCAATGTGGCCATCTGTGGCACGTATAGTTAAAGAAAGCAGGCTTGGAACAGCTTATGGAATTATGTTCTCAATACAAAATTGGGGTTTGATGTTATTCCCTTTCTTTATTGGGAAAATCCTGGATGTTACAAATAAAAACCTGCCTAAAGGAGCACCTCTGGATTATACTTATTCAATTTTTATGTTAGTTGGTCTGGGTGTATTAGGATTAATTTTTGCTTTTTTATTAAAACGTGAAGATAAAACTTCTGGATTTGGTCTCGAACTTCCTAATAAACAAGACTAAATGTTAAAAATATAATATTGTTTTTCATTTTTTAAGGGTGCTTTTTATCAGCACCCTTTTTCATTATCTCTTTCTTAAGTTTTGTATCAGATATACTTGCATTTAGTTCAAATCCTATTAATAAAATTATTGCATTAAAATATATCCAGAGCAAAACAATAATGAGTGTTCCAATAGAGCCATAAAGTGCATTATACCGGGAAAAATTATTTATATAAAAGTTAAATCCAAAAGATGTGATAATTATTAATATGGTTGCCAGAGTTGAACCTGGTGAGATAAAACGAAATCGCATTTTCTTTGTTGGACCAAGATAATATAAAAATGATACTGAAAAGAAAAATAATGAAATAATCACAATCCACTTGCCAAGCTGCATAAATATAAATGTAAAATCGCTTTTTAAAATACCTTTTTCAACAAAAAAATTAAGTATTGAAGTGCCTGAAGTTATCAAAGTAATAGCTATTATTATCAGAAAAGACAAGATCACAACCAATATAATTGAAATCAATCTTCGCTTTAAGGCTGTTCTTGTTTCTGTTAAATGATAAGTCTGATTAAAACTTTGTATTATCCTGTTGATACCATTTGTTGAAAAATACAAAGCCATAATAAAACCAACTGACAATAAACCACCTCTAGGACGCTTAATTATATCTATAAGTGTTTTATTTACAAACCCATAAGCATTTTCTGGAATAACATTCTTTATCATATCTAATAATGTATCTTGAAAATTATTAATTGGAATATAAGGAATGATAGTGAAGAAAAAGATAATTCCCGGAAACAAAGCTAAGAAAAAAGTAAAGGATATAGAAGACGCCCTTGCTGTTATAGATTCTTTCTTTATGCCTTTTATGAATGCAGAAAAAACATCATAAAATGCTAATCCCTCAAAACCTGGCAAAACAATCTTTTTGGAATGTTTAATAAGAAAAGCAATTGGTTTCCATTTAATAAGTCTAAAAGATTTCTTTACTTGCATCAAAGTTCTAATTATTTAAAAATACAATATAAACTCCATAAAAAAATGATATAGCAAAACACTGTAAATTAATCTGATTCAATTTTAAGTTGTTCGATGCAATATTTATTTGAGATCTTTTTTATAAGGAAATATATTCTGAAAGTTTTATTTGAAGTTTTTAATGTTCCTATTGAATATTGAGAACCAATGTTTGATGAACCTTGATGGTTAATTACGAATGAGCTGGGGGTATTTTTTTTGAAAAAGTCTTTAATTATAAATTCAGCCTGTGCTTTACTAAAATTCCCTTCTTCTCCTGGAATTGTTAAATCAATTATAGAATTAAAATATTTTGCAATTTGCTTTGCATTACCAGTTCTAAAACCAGAAACGACTTCTTTATTAATTGTTTCAGGGTCAACATTTGAGGCAGTGGAAATATTAAAGTAATTTGCAATTATTAAAATAAATAGTATTATTGAAGATGTTTTCATAATTATTTCTTAAATTATAAAACGAATTTTATACTTTAAAATTTCAAAAAAAAAACTATTTTAATGCAAAAATAATAATTTTTATAAAATACTTATTATTTTAAAAATCACAATATGAAAACATTCTTAATAAAGATTGAGAAAAACAGAGATTGGGAATTGCCTGCCCTATTATTTATCCT
>CAYNBX010000049.1:3901-10059 GCA_964395505.1 uncultured Bacteroidales bacterium
GTCCAAATTAAATCTAAAATCTTAAATGTAAATTCCTTTTAAGCTCACGGATGTTTAATATATCATTTTGTAAATATTTGATAAATGATTTACATTTACTTTATAATGAACGATTTTATTCAATAGCTCTTTTATTAAAAATAATATATCCAAAATTAAAGCTAAATGTAAAAGGGTCTTTGCTTCTATCATACCAATTAAAGTTAAGACTCACAGGTCCGAGTGGACTATGGAATACTAAAGCAGAAGAAGCCATATAATATCTTTTTAAAAAATCATCGCCATAAGTTGCAGAAAAATCATCTTGTCTATTAATTACTCTATAGGGTTGAAACACATACCCTTCGACTCTAAAATTCAAATATTTACCTAAGGTGAATATATTTTTCAACCCCAAAGCAAAATAATTATGTGCTCTGTACTCAGGTATAAAAAGTGTTTTGTTCTCAGGTATAGGCTGAAATGCTGGTGCTGATAAAACACTTGCTGTATAATTATTAAAAAAATCTTGATTAGATATTACAGCTTCTGCGTAAACACCTAAATTTAAAAAATCATTAGTTTTAAAATAATTATCATACTTAAATTTCAATTGAAACCAATTATGATATTTCTCAAATCCATCTTCTGAATCTCTCAAATTTTTCTTTTTAGATGTTGAACCCGGGATATTTTTTTCTTTACCAGATATATATTTTAGCTCAAGCAATAAATAATTACCATTATTAGCATACTGTTTCATATTAAGCGTATTTAATTCGTATAAAATTTTTGGAATAAGGACATTAAAACACGTTCTATCAACAGTATCTGAACGAGTAAAATTATTTGTTTGATAATAATCATCTCTCATATTAGCACCGGCTAATCCTATCACAAATTTTGCTTTATTACCTGAAGGAACACCTATATTCCCTTGGATATGGTTTTCATTTTGAACCAAAAAAGAAGGTGTTTTGTCTTCAATAAAATGAGAACTTGTTTCAAAATAATCCCATTGATTGAAAGATATATCTGACTCTATATAAAAAGGAAGTTTTGTAGGATAATCAACTTTTGTTTTTAATTGTGCTGAACTATAAAAGCGACCTATATTAGTACTTCCTATTATACTTACCGCCTTTTTTTCCAGATATTTATATTGTAAACCCACAAAAGCTTCATTACCTAAATTTGAAGATACATTACCTCCTAACTGAACCTGAATATTATCATTTTTTTTAACATTTAAATACAAATCATAATACCCTGTTTTTTTATTATATTTAGCTTTAGGGGAAATATATTTTATTTTATCATCAGCAAGTATTTTAAAATATTCTTTTTTCAAATTTTTTATTGAAATTAACTTTGATTTATGTAATAGAAGACTATTAACATAATGTGACTGTTTTTTATTTAAACCGTTGATATATATTTTATTAATAATTAAGGGAGGTTCTTTTTTAATAAAAGCTTTTCTTTTTTTATTTAAATCTTCAATATTTACAGTATCTTTAACAAACTTTCTTATTTCTTTAATTTTTCTTATAGTTGCAGTATAACCACTATCAATGAAAGCCTGAGTATTACTAAAATCTATCACATTAACAGGTTTCACTTCAGGTTCAATTAACACACTGCTGTCATATTTAAGTGAATAATCAGTTTTTTCCATTAGCATTGTTTCAATTTGTGAAACTAAATTTTCGTCTTTGGCTATATCATAATTACCTGCAACTTTACTACCAATAATAACATCAGGTGAAAAATCCTTATGAGCTACATCAGCAGGGAAATTGTTATACATTCCACCATCAAACATCAATTTACCATTAATTCTAATAGGTTTAAATAGAAAAGGGAATGTCATTGAAGCACGAATAGCTAAATCAACATATCCGTTTTTTAAAACAACGGCTTTATGATCTTGTATATCAGTAGCTATACATCTGAATGGGACAAATAAACTATCAAAGTTGTTATTACAAACTGCATTAGCACCTGAAAAAAATTGCATAAATTCAAAATCCATTTGTATAGGAGATATAATAGACGAGGGTATTATTTGCGGATGTAATGTTGAATCATAATTAAAATTAAAATCCATCCAGGATGCATTAGGGGCATTTCGTTTGAAATAATAAACATATTTTTCATCAATTTTCCCAGAAGTCCAATCTGAAAATTCCTTTGATGTAAGAATCCTTTCCATATCTTCTGGCGAATAACCACAAGCATATAAGCCTCCAATTATAGCTCCTATAGATGTTCCTGCAATATAATCAATAGGAATACCATTTTCTTCAAGCGCTTTTATTACGCCTATATGAGCTACTCCTTTTGCACCACCCCCACTTAAAACTAATGCTACCTTCTGTGCCTGTAAAATATTAGTCAGAAATATAATAAGCAGAACAATTAATAATTTAATTTTATATAAAATGAACAAATTTATACGCATTGCAAATTATTATAAAGCTTATTTTTTTTAATACAAAAATATCAGTGCTTATTAAAAAATCATTCAATCAATCATCCAATCAACCAATCATCCATTCATTGATTCATCCAATCATTTCAATAAAAACACTACCCATTAAAATAACTATAAAACCAAATATATTATACCTTTTCTTTTAATTCAAATAGATTTCCGGATTTATCTTTTACAAAATATGTTTCACCTTTATTTTTACTTTTGATTTTATCACAAAAATAATTATCTTTTTTAACTTTTTTAATGATCTCATCTCTGTTTTCCAACTCAAGACAAATATGATTAAAAGTACTTTTTATTTTTTCATTTACAACAAATACTTCTAAAACTAAATCCTTATTTTTGATAACAAAAACAGGTATTGCTTTTTCAATATTAAATATTTGTTTGGCGATATGGGATTCTATTACAAAATCATAATCTATTTCAAAATTTAAAATTTCTTTATAGAATTTTTCTATTTCATTTTTTTCATTTACTGAAATTCCTATATGTTTTAACATTATATTTTATGTTTTGTTGTTCAATATTTAAGTTTTAATTTAATGAATATTATTTTATTTTTTCCCAAACAGATTTTATTATTTTGCTAATTTCAGAATCAGGTTCAAATTCAACAATGCTTTGTTGATTTATCATTGCTTTCACAAAAATTTTATCAAAGGGAATTTTTGCTGCTATCTCAATATTATTTTCAATACAATAATTCTCAATTATGGAGCTTATATTTTCATTAATATCAAATTTATTAATGATAACATAAGGTTTTATTTTAAAATTATTTATAAGTCTGATAACTCTTTTAAGGTCGTGCAATCCTGATTGACTGGGTTCAGTAACAACAACAGCAGTATCAATGCCAGTGATTGCAGCTATTACGGGGCAGCCAATGCCGGGAGGTCCATCAATAATTAAATAATCTTTATTTTGATTATCTGCAATTGTTTTAGCTTTTTCTCTGACAAGAGACACTAATTTTCCTGATAAATCTTCGCCAATACCAAGACGAGCATAAACCATAGGTCCAAAACGTGTATTTGCGGCAAACCAACGGCTTTCATCGCCTTGCTGCATTGATATAGCCATTTCAGGACAGGCTCTCATACACAATTCGCATCCTTCGCAGGCAAAATCAGAAATAGTCATTTTGCCATTGATTAAGCTAATAGCATCAAATTTGCATAATCTCTTACAAATGCCGCAATTAGTACAAATATCATTATTTATTACAGCTACTTTGCCACCTAAAAATTTTTCTTCTTTTATATTTTCAGGATTAAGTATAAGGAACAAGTCTGCTGCATCAACATCACAATCTGCAACTACAATATTTTTTGCAATTGTTGCTAATGCAGAGGTAATACTTGTTTTCCCTGTCCCTCCTTTACCACTGATAACAGTAATTTGCTTCATAAAATCTATTTGTTTTTATTTATTTGATATTTGATTTTATTAAATAAGTCAAAATATTTTTTTTTCATTTCCGGTATCTCGTCAACGATGATTTTTCCTTCTGAATAAATCCTTGCCATCTTTTTATCAAAAGGTATTTCCATTAAAATTTCAATATTTTGATTAGATAAATAATCATAAACCTGGTTTGTTCCCAATCCAGCGCGATTTATAACAACTCCAATTTTACGTCCAAGCTTTTTAGCAGTTTCAACTATTATCCTTAGGTCATTGAGTCCAAAAGGAGTTGGTTCAGTAACAAGCACAGTATAATCAACATCATTAATTGTTTCTAAAACAGGGCAGGAGGTTCCTGGAGGCGAATCATATATTACTATTGAATTTTTATCTGCTTGTTTTTTAGCTGATTTTATAACAGGAACAGCTATGGCTTCACCTATATTTAATCTGCCTTCAATAAGTTCTGATTTATCTGTAATTTTATATTTAGAAACTTTGCCAAGGACTTTTTTCTTTATTGTAATTGCATTTGGCACATTACAAGCATAAGAACATGCACCACATGCATGACAAAGATCTTCTATAACAGAAATATGAGGTGGTGATTTCACAAAAAGTATTGCATTAAAAGCACAGAATTCCGCACATCTACCACAATATACACATAAATCTTTATTAATTACAGGAATATCTAAAGTTACATCTTTTTCATAAAAAAGAGTTCCTTTTGTGAAAACATTATCATTAGGTTCTTCTACATCACAATCAACAAGTTGAATATGATTATCAACTAAATCTTTAACAGCATAAAACAAATTGACTGCAACAGTAGTTTTGCCTGTACCTCCTTTGCCGCTTGCAACAGCAATTTTATAATTTAAACCCATATTTTAAAATAATGTATTTTAAGTTTTGAGAAATTTTTGTTTATTCTTTAAAAAGTAATGAGTGTTATTAAAAATGTTAAATTTTAGAGAAATAAATTGTTAGAACAGTTATGCAAATAGAATTGTATATCATTACTTCCTGATTTAATAGACTGTGTGAAAATCAATATTTTCAATAAAAATCCTTTAAAGTGGACTAAAAAATGCTTTGTAAATAACTTTAAATAGCCATAATAAATTGTACTGCTGTATTTTATTTTAGACCATTATACATTTTTATTCGTCTTTTTAAAAAGAACCTGTCCGGAGGACAGGTTCTCAAAGCATAGAGAAAATTGATAATTAACGTCTTCTTCCTTTGCCTTTATCATTTCCTCTTCCAGTACCTCTTCCTCTTCCTGTTCCTCTACCTAAACTTTTATCTCTATCATTATTAGAATTAGTACGTGGACCACAGTTCCCTTCACCTCTTCCGGTTCTTGAACCTTCACCATTAGGTCCTGTTCCATCACGATTTGGCATAATTACCTCCTTTTTTTTAAAAAAATTTATTTATAATCATTAATAACTTCCTGAATTGTTTTGTCATTATTAACTGAAATAGCTTGAATATTTAAAGATTCAAGTGATGATAGTGCTTTAGGGCCAAAACTTCCTGAAAACACTTTTTTAGCACCTAAATTAGCAATAATCTCTGCAGCTCTTGGTGCAGCACCCCCCATCTCATTTTTTGCAGGATTATCAATAGCTTCAAAAGTGTTGTCTTTTGTATTGTAAATAATAAAATAAGCACATCTTGCAAATCTTGGATCTATCTGCGAATTAAGTGTCTCTCCAGTAGATGTTATAGCAAATTTTAATACTTTATCATCTTGAATATCTTTATTTATTTTAACATCATTATTTGTAAGAGGTTTACATTTTCCTTTACCTCTTCCTGTTCTTGGTCCTTTTCCATTTGGACCTGTTCCATCAAAATTTGGCATAATCTTTTTTTTAAATTAATTTTTATTTATTTATATATGAATTTATCACTTGTTCAACTGTTTTATTTTTATCATTTACAATAATCATTCCTATTTTTTTCTTATTAAGAACAACTTTAGCATTTAAGCCAAAATCTCCTGAAATAACTTTTTTAACATTATTTTCTACTAATATATCGGCTGCTGTAATTGCAGCATTTTCCTCCTGCCTTTTTGCATTATTTACAATGAACTCATAAATTTTTAATTCTGTATCGTATATTGCAAAGTACCTGCATCTTCCAAATCTAAGATCAACATTTGAATCAATACTTTTTTCTGTTGATGTTACTGCAATTTTCATCTGTTGATGTTTTTTATATAACTCATTATTAAATATTTATCTTAAAAAAA
>CAYNBX010000050.1:0-10056 GCA_964395505.1 uncultured Bacteroidales bacterium
TTTTATATTATATATATTTTTTTTATTTTTACAACTTCTTAAAAAAATAGGCTATTAAATATTTATTAATTAAATTTTTTATTAACTAAAATTTCATATTATGAAAAAGATCAACAGATTAATCTTGTCATTAGACAAAGGAATTTTACTTATTGCAGCATTCTTAATGCTGGTTAGTGTTGCATTTTCGCAAGTAACTACATCAGGGATGAATGGAAAGATCACAGGAGAAAATGGTGGGTCTTTGCCGGGAGCTACAATATTAGCCATACATACGCCTACAGGAACACAGTTCGGAACCACAACAGATGCAGAAGGATTTTATCGTCTTCCGAATATGAATATTGGTGGGCCATACAAAGTTACAATATCATTTGTTGGATATAAAACTTATGTGAGAAATGATATTTATTTAACTTTAGGTCAAACCTATAAATTAAATGTAAATTTAAGTGAAGCTGCTGCTCAACTTAAAGGCGTTGAAGTTATAGCTAAAAAAAGAGATATTATTGATGGCAACCGTACTGGAGCAGAAACTGTTGTTGGCAGACAGTCAATAAATTTAATGCCAACTGTTACCAGAGATATTAATGATTTTACCAGGTTGACTCCACAAGCATCAGTAAATGATTATGGTGCAATCTCTATTGCTGGCATTAACAATAGATATAATGCAATTTCTATTGATGGTGCTGTTAATAATGATGTATTTGGTCTTGCAGCTAATGGACAAAATGGCGGGCAAACAGGAGGTACGCCTATAAGTATTGATGCTATTAAACAATTTCAGATTGTTCTTGCTCCTTATGATGTAAGACAAAGTGGATTTGCTGGAGGTGGTATTAATGCTGTTACAAGAAGTGGGTCTAATAAATTCAAAGGCTCAGCTTATTATTTTTTCAGAAATCAGGACTTTGCAGGGAAAACTCCTACAAAAGACCCTGATATTACAAGAGAAAAACTTCCTGAATTTACTGCTAAAACTTACGGACTTCGTTTGGGTGGCCCTATCATGAAAAATAAATTGTTTTTCTTCTTAAATGCTGAATTCCAAAGAGATGAAACTCCTCAACCTTTTACATTTTCAGATTATGAAGGTAATTCAAGTATGGATGATATTAATGCTTTTATTACTAAACTTAAAGGTTATGGATATGACCCGGGTGGTTTCTTAAATAATACCAGGAAACTGGAAGGTGATAAATTACTGGCACGTTTCGACTGGAATATTAGCAAGATTCATAAATTGACTTTCCGTCATAGTTATACCAAAAATGTTGCTACAATGCCGTCTCGTTCAAGTACAAGATCTATCAGCTTTTATAATAACGGTGAATATTTCCCTAGTATAACAAATTCAACTGCACTTGAGTTGAAAAGTAACTTCAGTGATATGTCAAATCATTTAACTATTGGTTATACTACTGTAAGAGATGACCGTGATCCTATGGGAGCTAATTTCCCTGCTTTAAGGATTTATGATGGCAATGGAACTATTTATGCAGGTTCAGAACCATATTCAACTGCAAATGAACTCAACCAGGATATATTAACAATTACTGATAACTTTAGTATTTATAAAGGAAAACATACAATTACGTTTGGAACAAGTAATGAGTTTGGTTCTGTTTATAACTTGTTTATGCGTAAAAATTTTGGTGAATACAGATATAGTAATATGAGTGACTTTTTAAACGATTCCTCTGCATATCAATATGAAAGAGGTTATTCATTGGTTGATAATATTACTGGTGATGGCTCAAAAGCAGCAGCAGATTTTAAAATGATGCAATTGGGTTTTTATGTACAAGATGAGTTTCAGGTTAATGATAACTTAAAGTTAACAGGAGGTATTCGTGTTGATGTTCCTATTTTTAGTGACAACCCTAAAGAGGATGTTCATTTTAATGATAGCACTCTTACCAAAATAGAAGCTGATGGATGGGATATGCAAGGAGCAAGAGCAGGTAAAATGCCAAAATCTCAATTGCTATGGGCACCAAGACTTGGATTTAACTGGGATGTTAATGGTGATAAAACCTTTCAATTACGTGGCGGACTCGGCATATTTACCAGTCGTTTACCTTTAGTATGGCCAGGCGGCTCTTATACAAACAATGGGTTAACTATTGGTGGGGTATATGTGAAAAAAAGCTGGGGATATAACATTCCATTTGAAAGCCGTTGGGATCACCAGTATAATAATGCCTATTTCGGCGGAACAGATGCTCCATACGGAGGCCAAATGGACCTGTTTGCCTCAAATTTTAAATTCCCACAAATTTTCCGTACAAACATTGGTATTGATAAAAAATTACCCTGGGGAATTGTTGGTACTTTTGAATTCATTTATTCAAAAACATTGAATAACGTTCTTTATTATAATGTCAATGTTCATAAAAATAAATTATATGATTTGACCGGTGCTGATAACCGTCCTTATTATAGTAATGAAAAATTAGATAATGCTTACACTCGTGTAATAGTTGGAACAAATACTAATAAAGGATATACTTATAACGTAACTGCTCAATTACAAAAACCGTTCGAAAATGGAATTATTGCAAACTTAGCTTATACTTTTGGAAGAGCTAAAGCATTAAATGACGCAACATCTTCACAAAATTCTTCTCAATGGAGATATATGGAAAATGTTAATGGCTTGAACAATCTTGACCTTAGTTATTCTGATTTTGATTTAGGTTCAAGAATTCTTGCTTTTGTATCATATAAATTTAATTACTTTAACCATTTTGCTTCTACTTTGAGTTTAGTTTATAATGGCCAATCAGGTCAACGTTTTTCTTATGTATATAATGATTGGGGAAATCTTAATGGTGAAGGTGAAAATGCAGGAAATTTAATTTATGTTCCTAAAGATGCAAGTGAAATTAATTTTGTTGGTACTGCTGATGAGCAAGCACAACAATGGGCTGATTTAGATGATTTTATTAAGAATGATAATTATTTGAAAAACAGAAGAGGAGAATATGCTGAAAGAAATGCTGCCAGATTACCATTTGAAAATATATTAGACCTTAGATTCGCTCAAGATTTTTATGTAAATGCTGCAGAAAGAAAACAAACTTTACAACTTACTCTTGACATCTTTAATTTTGCTAACTTATTAAATAAAGATTGGGGGCGTAGATATTATATTCCTTATGGTGCTTATCAATTGATTAAATTTAAAGGATTTAAAGATGATGGTACTACCCCACAATTTAGTTTTGATAAACCAAAAGGCGATGTTTGGTCAATTGATGACTCAGGTGTTAAAAGCTCAAGATGGCAAGCACAAATCGGTATTAGATATATTTTCTAATATGTAATTTTTAATGTTTAAAAAAGGTCTCCTTAGGGAGACTTTTTTTATTTTTGCTTTTAATCTTATAATATTATTCTCCCTTAGCTTGATAGATTTATGAGCATTATTAAAAAATAACTAATCAATATACAAAATATTTATTAATGAAAGTCAGCGGCTTTACTTTTATACGGAATGCTGTTAAATATGATTATCCTATTGTTGAAGCAATTACTTCAATTTTGCCTCTTTGCAATGAATTTATTGTTGCAATTGGAAATTCAGAAGATAAAACAGAAAAATTGATACAGTCTATTAATTCTTCTAAAATAAAAATTATTAATACAATTTGGGATGAGTCTTTAAAAATTGGCGGAAAAGTACTTGCTGATGAGACTAATAAGGCTTTTAGGGAGATATCAAAAGATTCAGATTGGGCTTTTTATATTCAAGCAGACGAAGTTGTACACGAAAAATATCTTCCAGCGATTAAAAAGGCAATGTTAAAATGGAAAGAAGATACTAAAGTTGATGGTTTGTTATTTAATTACTTGCATTTTTTCGGCTCTTATGATTATGTTGGCGACTCCAGAAAATGGTATAGAAAAGAAATAAGAATAATAAGAAATGATAAAAATATTCATTCTTTTCGTGATGCTCAGGGATTTAGAAAAAACAACAAGCTATTGAATGTTAAACCTATTGACGCTTATATTTACCATTATGGCTGGGTAAAACATCCTTCTATTCAACAATCAAAACAGGAAAATTTTCATAAACTATGGCATAATGATGTATGGATAAGAAAAAATTTATTGAAAGTTGATGAATTTGATTATTCTCTGATCGATTCACTGGCACATTTTAAAGGAACGCATCCAAAAATAATGCAGCAAAGGATTAAGAAAAAAAACTGGGAATTTTCTTTTGACACTTCAAAGAAAAATTTTTCATTAAAAAATAAAATCTTGTATAATATTAAAAAATGGACAGGTTGGAGAATAGGTGAATATAAAAATTATAAAATTATTTAATGAGTTTATTTTAAAAATATATTAGGTTTATTTTGATTAATTTTTGGTGTTCTACTGTTATTTTAATGAGTAAAGTCTTTTTATTGGAATGAATGATTGATTGAGTGATTGGAATCATCATAAAAACTGTATAAATAAAAATTTATTGGTTTTTATAATACACTCATTAATTTTTAATAAGAAATAATTGTGGAATTATTATAATATTATTTACTTTTGAAATAAAATTTAAAATTAATAAAAATATGGATTTAAGTAAAATATTATCAATATCAGGTAAGAGCGGATTATTTAAAATGATAGCTCAGACGAAAAATGGACTTATTGTTGAATCCTTAATTGAAAAAAAAAGAATGCCTGCTTTTTCACATGACAAAATTAGTTCGCTTGATGAAATAAGTGTTTTTACAAACGGAGAAGATTTACCATTAAATAAAGTTTTTAAATTAATTTATGAAAAGCAATCAGGTGGACCTGCTGTAGATTATAAATCAGATGATAAGACTTTAAAAAAATTCTTTAAAGATCTTGTCCCTGATTATGATGAGACCAGAGTATATACTTCGCATATTAAAAAAATATTGAAATGGTATAATATTTTGCAGAAAGAAAATTTGCTTGATTTCACAGAGGAAGAAAAGGAAAAAGATGAGGACAAAGGTGATGACAAAGAAGTAAAAGAAAGTGAGAGCCCCGCTGATAAATTGACGGAAAAAGAAAAGAAAGCAGAAGAAGAATAATTAAAATTTGTCCATAAAGACAATTATATTAATGAAATTATAGATTTTCATTTTTAAATCAACAGATAATCAGTATAATATAAATCTTAATTCTCAATTCTAAAATCTTTATTGTTAGAACATCACATTATTGACAGACTCTTTTACTATTTTTGTAAGAAGACCAATACTTAAAAATCTTTATATAATTATCTTTACCTCAAAAATAAGTTATCTCCTTTAATTTATATTATAATCTATATTTATGACAAAGTTGATACAAAATGTTAAGGTTCTAAGGAATAAGAAATTAAATTCTTCATATTTTGTACTTGAATTATTAGCACCTGAGAAATTGCCAAAAATCTTACCTGGACAGTTTGTTCAGGTATTAATCGATAATTCTAAGAACACATTTTTAAGACGTCCTTTTTCTGTTCATAATATTGATTACAATAAAAATACTTTTAAGTTGTTGATACAAAAAGTTGGTAATGGTACCAAAGTTTTGTCTTATCTTGAAAAAGGCAATTTAATTAATATTATTTATCCCCTGGGAAATAATTTTTCAATGCCTTTTGATAATAATGTTTTATTAGTTGGCGGAGGCTGCGGTATTGCTCCTTTGTTATTTCTTGCAAAATACCTTTTTGAAAATAATATTATACCAACAATTTTAATAGGTGGCAAAGGCAGGAAGGATATTGTTGAGTTAGAAGAGTATGGTAAATATGGTCATGTTTTTGTAATAACCGAAGACGGGACTATCGGAGTAAAAGGATTAATAACTCATCATCCTTTGCTCAGTGATATTAATAAAAATAAAGATAAGAGCAAAGCTAATTTTTCAAAAATATATACCTGTGGTCCTGAATTAATGATGAGAGAAATTGCCAGGATATCCAAAGAAAATAATATTGATTGTGAAGCATCATTAGAAAATATGATGGCTTGTGGAATCGGTGCCTGTCTTTGTTGTGTTGTTAAAACTATAAGAGGCAACGAACGTGTCTGTACTGAAGGACCAATTTTTAATACAAAAGACTTAGTTCAATGGGATAAATAAAACTAGTGATAACAAATAAAAATGATAGATTTAAAAGTAAAAATAAAAAATTTAGAACTAAAAAATCCAGTTATCACAGCGTCTGGTACTTTTGGATATGCTGAGGAGTATGAGGATTTTATTGATGTAAACAAATTGGGAGGAATAGTAATAAAAAGCACCACTTTAAAAAATAGAGAAGGCAATCCATATCCTCGTATGGCTGAAACTGCATCTGGAATGTTAAATACAGTTGGCTTACAAAATAAAGGAGTTGATTTTTTTATCAAAGAAATTTATCCTCGTATTAAATCATATAAAACAAATATAATTGTTAGTATATCAGGTTCTACTATCGATGAGTATGTAAAAATAGCTGAAAAAGTTAATGAACTGGAACATATCCCTGCAGTTGAGTTAAATATTTCCTGTCCTAATGTTAAAGAAGGTGGTATGGTCTTTGGCACTAACAGAACATCTGCAGCAGAGGTTACAAAAGCAGTTAGAGAAGTTTACAAAAAAACTCTTATAGTTAAGCTCTCTCCTAATGTTACGGACATAACAGAAATTGCTAAATCTGTTGAAGAGTCAGGAGCAGACTCAGTTTCACTTGTTAATACTTTTCTGGGAATGGCAATTGATGTTAAAAGTATGAAGCCTTTACTTTCCACAGTTACAGGTGGCTTATCCGGACCTTGCATCAAACCTATTGCATTGCGAATGGTCTGGCAAGTTGCCCAATCTGTTAAAATACCTGTTATTGGCCTGGGAGGAATTATGAATGCTGAGGATGCTGTTGAGTTTATTCTTGCCGGTGCTTCTGCCGTCCAGATAGGAACTGCTAATTTTATTGATCCTCAGATAAGCATTAAAGTTATTAAAGGAATTAAAAATTATTTAGTTCAACATCAATTGGAATCTGTATATGAATTGATTGGTAAATTAAAATTATAATAAAATAAGTTTTGTGTTTCCCCTTTTATGATTAATCTTGATTTTCTTCAGCATCAAAATTGCTGTCTTCATTATCAAAATTTATTTTTTTATCTTCTTCTTTTATCTTTTCTAAATCTAAGTTCGTTATTTTTTTCTCAGATGAAGCCTTAGTTTCTGCCTCTTTCTCTGTTTTGTTTTTGTCAGGTTGTAATTTATCTAACTGAGATTTTAGTTTAGCATTTCCCTGGGACAATTCATAAACTATTTCTTTTAAATCTTCAATTTCATGTTTTGTTTTCTTTAGTTCATTATCTGATTTTTCAATTTTATACGAAAATTCCAACTTTTCATTTTGTAAAATGTTTAGCTTGGATTTTAAATCCAAAATTTCTGCAAGATAAGCAGTTATTTTTTGTTTTATATTTTCAATAGGATTTATTATTTCTGCCATGATCTTTAATATTAAAAAAATACTGATGCTTTTATGATTTGCAATTTATTAATAAAAAATATTATTTGTATATCTTTAGTCGTTGCCCAACTCTTAATTTATTTGCATTCTTAAGATTATTATCAGACATTATTTTTAGATATTTATTTTTTGATCCATAAAATTCCTTTGCTATTGATCTGAGTGTTTCGCCTTTTTTAACCTTATAAAAAAATGTTTTTGATTTATTTGCACTTGTTTTTTTATTGTCAATCACATTATTATTTTGATACTTAGGGCTTATAGGCTTTTGAAAATTATTTGATTTATCTCTTAATTCAACGATCTTATTCATTAACTGGTCTTTATCACTTTTTAGCTGCTCAATTTGTTTCTGCTGTCGGTTTATTTTTTGTGTTTCAATTGCAGTTTTTGTCTTCTCTGCAACTTTCATATTATTATATGTATAAACCCATATAATAGCGCCGGCGATTATTAATATTATTAAAATAGCAACAGCGTTTTTGTTTTTTCTATGAGATTTTTCTATTTTTTTAATGTATTGAAATGCTTCAAGGTCAGAATTACAATTAGGGCACCTTTTAGCATTTTCATTAATTCCTTTAGTTTTACAAACAGGGCATTGCATTTGATATAGTTTATTTATTATTAATTAAATTATAATATATTACAAACATTTATATTTCACAATTTAAATTTATTTTCATTAAGAAACATAATATTTATTTCTGTAAACATCTTTTCAAATTTATTTAAAGTATTCATTGAAAGGAAGTTTGAATTATCAGTTAATTGGCTAAAATATTTAGCAACTTTATAATGGTCAAAATCAGTTTTGTCAATGGCATCTATAATTTGTTTTGTAATATTCGAGATTTTAGGGTCTAAGTCTTCAAGTTTTAAATCTTTAATTTCAGCAAAGCAAGCATTAAAAAGCTTTAAATATTCCTCTTTTTCAAATATATCCTCAATGGAAGCATTATCATTATTAGGTATGAATTCATTATAAAATCTTATATTTTTATCTTTTATAAGCTTTTCGACGATTACTCCCTTAATATTTTGTTTATCTTTTTGATAATTTAAAGAACTTAAAAGACAAACTATATTTGTTTTTCGTTGTGTAGTCATAGCTGTAAAAGCAGCAATTTTATCTAAGCCTCCAATAGGAATAATTGTAATATCATCTAATAGTCCAGTCTTTTTCTTTGATTTTAGAATATCTGAAACTGTTGATAAAAATAAGGAATCAGATGTGTTTTCAACGAGGAAATTTTTTTTATAATTAAAAGCATTTTGTGCAATGTCAAAACCTATTGCAGCCTGGAGTGGAAATAGGGCCTCGGGATTTTTTTCATCTATAACTTCAGAAATGATGCTGCCTTCTTTCGTCTCACTTAAAGTTCTGACTCTTGACAAATGTTCTGATTTAACCATAAAAGGTGAGTGCGTTGTATATATTATTTGATAATTATTTGATAAATCTTCAATAAAATTTAGCATATCAGCTTGTGCAGATGCATGAAGATTTAGCCCCGGTTCATCTAACAACAAAATAAAATTTCTATCTGTATTGCTTTGGATTTTACTAAACCATACAATAAAAGAAAAAAAACTTTTAAATCCCTTGCTCCTATTACGTAAAGGTAGGGTTACTCTTTGCTTTGTATTTCTAACCCTTATGTTCATAATCTTTTCATTATTCTCAGAATCATTCTCAATCTCAAACTTTATCTCCAGATTTTTGTCTATTGTCCAATATTTAAAAATCTTATTAGTTACAGTATTTGCAGCAGCTTCTAAGTTAGCGAGAAAGGATTCATAATCGCTTGCATTTAGTATTTCATCAATATTTACATTTGCGAATTCAAAAAAAGCTCTTGAAATATTTGCTGTCTCATCTTTTATATCTTTATTCTTTAATTCGTTAATATTTATTTTTGTAGGCATTGTATAATATTCATCATAGTACCAAAATTTTGGAATGGCAGGTTTTAGATAATTTTTTGCTATATATGCTTTTATTTTGTTTTTCCATTTATAAGATTTTGTAATATATTTTTTTTTCAGGTCTTCAATGATAAATAACAGATTTTCATTTTCTTTTGAGTAATACCATAGTTCTAAAAGCTCATCAACAGTTTTGATATTTTTTAAATGAGTTTCTAACTCCTGGTCCAAATCATATTTTTTTAAGTAGTTCCCAATGAATATTTTTTCATTTACTTTTAAATTATACCAGGTAGTTTTACCTTTATAAGAAATTCCATAAGAAAACTGTTTGGAAGAAAAAACCCCTTGCCCAACATCATCTTCAATAACATTTAATAATTTTTTATCTATTTCAAAAGTACAGATTACTGCTTCTTTATCGTCATTACTATTTAAAAATTCATTTAATTCACTTCTTGGATAATCTGCAACTCTATTGAATTTAAAGTTAATATTTTTTTCAAAGTAATTAACTTTTGCAAGTGCTTCTAATACAGCAGTCTTGCCCGATTCATTTTTTCCAACTAACGTGGTTATATGAGGGTCAATTTTTACCTCTTGTTCGCTTTTAA
>CAYNBX010000051.1:0-9894 GCA_964395505.1 uncultured Bacteroidales bacterium
TTGAGCTTGCCGAAATAAAGAAATCGGACATTATGGACAAACACTAATTAAATAAGAAACATTTATTTTAGTATTCAAAAATTCCAAAATCAGATTTTATAGTAAGTGATTTATGTTTCGATTTTTCGCAATGACCTATTATGCGAGCATCAACGTTAAATCCCCTTGAGATTTTTATAATATCTTGAGCAATATTTGATGGCACATACAATTCCATTCTATGCCCCATATTAAAAACTTTATACATCTCTTCCCATTTTGTATGAGATTGCTCTTGTATCATTTTGAATAAATGGGGTAATGGGAATAAGTTATCTTTAACAATATGAAGGTTTTCAACAAAGTTCAATATTTTTGTTTGAGCTCCTCCACTGCAGTGAACAATACCGTGAATTTGTGTTCTGTAATTTTCAAGAATTTTTTTAATTATTGGAGCATAAGTTCTTGTTGGAGATAATAAAAGTTTCCCAACATCAATTCCTGGCACTTCAGTTTTATCTTTTAGTTTAAGATTACCGGTATAAACCAGTTCATCAGGTATTGCATGATCAAAACTTTCAGGGTATTTTTTTTCATAAATTTTACTAAGAACATCATGTCTCGCAGATGTTAATCCATTGCTGCCAATACCTCCGTTATATTTTTTTTCATAAGTTGCCTGACCAAAAGAAGCTAAACCAACTATTAAATCTCCATCTTTAATATTAAAATTTGAAATGACATCAGAACGTTTCATTCTACATATAACTGTGGAATCAACAATAATAGTTCTTACTAAATCTCCAACATCTGCAGTTTCACCACCAGTAAGATAAATATTAATACCCAAGCTTCTTAATTCCTCTAAAAATTCTTCAGTGCCATTGATAATTGCCGAAATTACTTCTCCAGGGATAAGGTTTTTATTTCTTCCTATTGTAGAAGAGAGTAAAATGTTGTCATAAGCTCCTACACAAAGCAAATCATCAATGTTCATAACAACTGCATCTTGAGCTATTCCTTTCCAAACTGATAAGTCGCCGCTTTCTTTCCAATACATATATGCAAGTGATGATTTTGTGCCAGCACCATCAGAATGCATAATATTGCAATAAGATTTATCACCACCAAGTATATCAGGAACAATTTTGCAAAAAGCATTTGGTAATAAACCTTTATCTATATTTTTTATTGCATCATAAACATCTTCTTTTGATGCAGAAACTCCTCTTTGTGTGTATTTTAATTTATCAGCCATATTTAATTTACCTCATTATTTTTTATTATTTACAAAATTAAAAAAGCATCCTGATATAATAAGAATGCTTCTTAAAAGATATGAAGGTGTTTGGGAAGGGTAAAAAAAACAAACAATTTTGAAAAATCTTTTCTAAACTTTATTAATATCTCTGACCATACTCAAAACCACGTACCTTAAAAGCACAATTAAAAAAATCACAAAGTTATCAGCACTGATTAATAATTTATTATATTGATTATAAATTCTTATTTTTTCAAATTCAGACTTTTTGAAAAAGGCACAAATTATTTAAAGATTATTTTTTTCTTTTTTTCATCAATAGTATATTTCCCGAATTTAGAAAGTGTAGCATCACCTAATATCATAGAACTTTTTAATTGATATGATACTGTTACTTCAACATCATTAATTGTTTTACTACCAATTCTAAAATCTTTAATTGTAAAAATTGCATTGTTAGTGATTGTTCCACCAGCCAGCACTTTATCGATATTACCTTGAAAGTCAGATTTACTAATAGCACCACCTTTTAATAATTTTAAGGCAGCAGGCAAAGAGATATAAACGTTAGAATATCTTTTATTAAAAGTAAAAATCATATTAAATTCATTGATAATACAAGGTATTCTCATTAAACCAGTTTTATCATATACAAAACTTACTTGATTTTCTTCAGGGTTAACAACAATATTAACTTTAGCAATATGCTTTTTTTTACTTTTAGGTTTCGGAACAAAATCTCTACTTATAACTGTAAATTCCGTTCTACGGTTTAAATGATGTGCAGCTTCTTTTTCCTCTTCAGAGCCTAATGAATTAATAAAATCATCTGTTAAAGTTGTTCCTTTTTTAAAGGTATATTTACCTTCAGTAATATCCTTTTTTAATATTCTGGGAACTCTTTCTCCATAACCTTTTGCAATTAATCTATCAGGGTCAATACCTCTTAATATTAAATAATTAACAACAGATTCAGAACGTTTTTGAGAAAGAATATCGTTTCTTTCTTCTGTATCTCTGGAATCTGTATGAGAACCTAATTCAATAACAAGGTTTTCATTATTATCCAGAGTTTGAATTAAACCCTGAAGTGAATCCTGGTATTGAGGTTTTAAATCCCACTTTGCTAGATCAAAAAGAATCTCAGGTAATACAATGGGTTCTTCAGGAATTGTTTTTAACATGAAGTTGTGTACAAAATCTTCGCTATGTTCCAATCCAACAGTAGTTTCCTTACCTATACCATTAAAATAATTTTTTTTCGATATTGTTATATTGTAAGTTGTGTTAGGCAAAATTTCGTTTTTGCCAAAATCATAAGCTCCATTTAAATTTGTTTTAGTTTCAAACGAAGAGCCATCAGAGCCAACTAATTTAACAGATGCACCAACAACATATTGCAAGGTTCTATTATCTTTAACAACACCTGATAAAGTAAATATTAAAGGGGGCTTAATAAAATAATAAATATCATCGCCACCTCTGCCGCCCTTTCTGTTTGAGCAAAAATACCCTTCTTCTTTTTCATCAGGATTAAAAATAATGGCAAAATCATCAGTATTAGAATTGATAGGGTATTTCATATTCACAGGAGCTCCCCATACTCCATTGACTTTGGTTGTTTTGAAAATGTCAAGTCCACCCATTCCAATATGTCCATTTGAAGCAAAGTATAAGACTGTGTCTGAACGAAGAAATGGGAACATTTCATCGTCAGAAGTGTTAATAAGTGGTCCTAAATTTTTTGGTCTTTTAAAAACATCATTTTTTGAATCTCTAATTGCAAACCAAATATCTTTACCTCCAAAGCCACCTTTAATATCTGAAGTAAAATAAATTGTAAGCTCGTCACTGCTTAAGGCAGGGTGAGCAAAAACAAAAGTGCTGTCACCACCTTTAAGAGGTAAATATACAGGTTTGCTCCATGTATGTCCAGTTCTGTTTGACTTATAAATTTGACAACCATGCTTTCCTCTGCCGTTTGGACATCTAGTAAAATATATAGTATTGAATTTAGAATTCAAACAAGGTGTACCTTCATTAGCACCTGTATTAATCAAATCATTTTCATCAAGCAAAACAGGAGTGCTCCATTCTCCTTTACGATCTATACGAGTAAAAAACAAATCACTAAAATTTTGTCCTGTCCATTCATCTAAATCCTTGCCTGTTGCATCTTCTCTTGATGAAGTAAATATCAAAGATTTATATAATTTATCTCCAAAAGCAGGAGAAAAATCATCATCCCTTGAATTTATTTTTCTTATATCAGTAATCTCATAATTTGTAGGATGTCTTACCCATTCTTGAGATAATTTACATGACTTTAAACCATTATGCCCTCTTGGATCATCTGGTACTTTTTCAATATATGCATTATATTGAGCAATAGCTTCATCATATTTCTTATCAGATCTTAAAGCATCTGCATAATATAATAAAACAATAGGATTATGCCTGTAATATTTCATTCTCACTAATCTTTTATATGATAATTCAGCTCTCTTAACATTATTTACCATACGATAACATTCAGCAATCTGAAAGGAAATTCTTGCTTTTTCTGCTTTATTCCTTCTTGTCTTGGAATATGCTTTTTTGTATTTGTCTATTGCAACAATATATTTTTGGTTTTTGAATGCATTATCTGCTGCTATTGTAAATTTGTTGTGTTTTTGAGCACTTACATTCACAGTAAAAAATAATGCAACAATAAAAGTTGAAATTATCATTCTCTGAATATTCATAACTATCTGCTTATATAACTTTTACCTATAAATCATTAAAATTATAAATATATTTTTTTAACGTCAATATAATTAATTTTATTTCTTAATAAAGTATTTCTTAAAATAATAGTTCAATAATAACAATTATTTTTTAATTTTTTGAAAAATTATTTTTAAAATCTATAACTTTAGATTTTATTTCTATGTTAGGTTCTTCAGGTAATTGGTCTGTAATTTCATTTTTGTCTATATTTATTTCTTCTTTTACATCTTTAGATTCTTCAATAATTTGTTTTTTAACATCATTAGAAGCTTTTTTCATTTCATAAAAAGCTTTTCCAATTTTATTTGCTATTTCTGGAATTCTTTTTGGACCAAAAATCAAAAAAACTGCAATTAGGATGATAAACAATTCACCACTACCGATGTTAAAAAATAAAGGAAATATATTTATCAATTTCATTATCATTTTTTTTAGTAAAACAAAAATAATAAAAAAAGTCCTGATAACTTATTTAATAAAAGTATAAAATCAGGACTTTTTAACATTACCTTAAATCCGCAAATTACTTCACAGCGAAAAGCTAAAATGTGCGTCAGTATTGGCGCAGCACAGCGAAGAGCATCGCAGGCGCAGCCCTTGTTACTGCGAAAATGTCTGAGCGGGCATTCCCAACAATGTCATTAAATTCGGCTTTGCATAAGATTTAGTTTGCATATATAAAGTATTATATACAATTAACAAATTATCTTCTTTTTCTTTTTAATAGTTCTCTTTTTTTATTCTTTTTTCTATTACCTAACATTGTGAAATCATAAGCGACCGGTGTAGCAATAGCAACAGAAGAATAAGTTCCAACAATAACTCCAACCATCAAAGCAAAGGAGAAGCCTCTAATAGTTTCACCACCAAAAATAAAGATTACAACAATTACAAGAAGTGTGGTACCGGATGTCATAAAGGTACGTCCTAATGTACTATTTATTGCACCATTGATATTTACTTTTAAATCTCGTTTAGGATAAATATGTGAATATTCACGAACTCTATCAAAGATAATAACACTATCATTAATAGAATAACCAATAATTGTAAGAATTGCCGCTATAAATGATTGATCAACCTCCAGATTAAAAGGCAGTATTCCATAAAATATTGAATACATTGAAATAGTAATTGTTGCATCATGAATTAAAGCAATTACACCACCTGAGCCAAATTGCCATTTTTTAAAACGAGCAGCAATGTATAAAAATATTACAATCAATGAAAAAAATACAGCCCAATATGCAGCTCTTCTAATATCAACTGCTATGGTTGGTCCAACTTTCTGCGAACTTAATTTTCCAAGTAATTTATCTTCAGAATCAGATAAAAATTGTTTTGAACTTATCGGCTTATTATAGAATGGTCTTAATCCCTGGTATAATTTTGCTTCTATTAAAGAATCAACATCTGGAGCATTATCATTTATTAAATATTTTGTTGTAATTTTTACTTGTTCATTTGATCCAAAAGTCTTTACCTCAGGTGGTGATTTGAATTCTTTTGTTAAGGCATCCCTTATCTTATTTGTATTAACAAAATGATCAAATCTCACAACATAAGTTCTACCACCTGCAAAATCTACTCCTTGACTTAATCCCCTGGTCAACAATGAAAATATACCTATTGCAATTACAATACCTGATATAATATAGAATTTGTTTTTTAATCCAATAAAGTCAATATTAACATTAGAAAAAGCATTCAATGTATATTTGTTCCCAAGAGTAATTTTTTTGTTTCTATCAAGCATACGGGTGAATACCAATCTTGAAATAAATATTGCAGAGAACAATGAAGATAAAATACCTATAATAAGAGTAGTAGCAAAACCCTGTACAGGGCCTGAACCAAAAATATACAAAACAACACCAGCAGATAGCGTTGTTACGTTACCATCAATAATAGCAGAATAAGCATTTTTATAACCATCACTAATTGCTAATCTAACTCCCTTACCTGCACGTATTTCTTCTTTTACACGCTCATAAACAATAACATTAGCATCAACTGCCATACCTAAAGTTAATACAATACCAGCCATTCCTGGCAAGGTCAAAACAGCACCTATTGAAGCCAGAACTCCAAATAGAAAAAATAGATTTGTAGCAAGGCATAAGTCAGCAACCCAACCTGCTTTATTATAATATAAAACCATATATATTATTACCAATATGAAAGCCAAAACCAATGATATTAAACCTTCATGAATAGCAACTTTACCAAGAGAAGGTCCAACAACCTCTTCCTGAACAATTCTTGTTTTTGCAGGTAGTTTTCCTGCTTCAAGGATATTTGCAAGGTCTTTTGCTTCATCTATGCTCATACTTCCACCAGTAATAGAAGATCTGCCATTTGGGATTTCAGTTCTAACAACAGGAAATGAATAAACATAATTATCAAGTACAATAGCAATTTGCTTATCAATGTTATCTGCTGTTAGCCTTTTCCAAATTCTTGCTCCTTCAGAATTCATACTCATTGAAACTTCAACATTTCCATTTTGATCATAATCCTGACGAGCATTAGTTATTACATCTCCGTTCAATGGTGGCTCACCATTACGTGAAGTTACTTTAAGAGCTACAAGTTGTAAAATATCGGGCTGTTCTTTTTGAGGCTTAACGGTCCATTCTAATTTTAAATTTCTGGGAAAAACATCTTTAACATCTTTCAGCATCTTATCAACTCTTGCCGTATCTTTAATAGCTGCAAAACCAACCCTTGCTCCTTTGCCAGCCACGTATTGTCCTTGTTCGTTCTTATAATAAGCAGGAGTTAAATATGCATATAATGGATTCTTTTTTGCATAATCTTCAAAAGTTTGTTGTTGTGTTTCCTTTTCAATATTAGTAGTATCTTTCTCTAATTGTTTTTCTAATTCTGATTTTTTTTCTGTCGTATCTGCTTTAGAAGCACTTTTTTTAGTAGCTGAACTTATTTTTTCTCCTTTATTTTTATTAACTTTATTTTCTGCATTATTTTTTTTATCGACTTTCAAAGAGTCAATACCTTCTTCTTGAGCAGCAATAACTGATCTTAATTTTTTATTTGCAGCAGCGAAATAAGGAGCTAAATTTGAAAAATCATAAGTCTCCCAGAATTCAAGCTTAGCTGAACCTTGCAATAGTTTACGAATACGTTCAGGATCCTTAACTCCAGGTAATTCAACTAATATTCTTCCTGATGAGGTTTGTGATTTTTGAATATTAGGCTGAGAAACACCATAACGGTCAATACGCGTTCTTATAATATTATACGATCTATCTATAGCACTATTAACTTCTTTACGTATTACTTTAAGAACTTCTTCGTTTGTTGAATTATAGTGTATTACATCTTTTAATTCAACAGTATTAAAGTAAGCTGCTAATCTCACATTAGGATCAATTTCCTTAAATGATTCACCAAATAAAGTAACAAAATCAGCTTGACTATATTTTTGCTTTTCAAGTGCTAATTTTATTGCTTTGTTAAATGTAGTATCATTACAATTTCCAGACATTTCTCTTATAATATCATCAACTGAAACTTCAAGAGTAATGTACATCCCTCCTTTTAAATCAAGTCCTAAATTGATTTCACGTTCTTTACATTCTTTATATGTATACTTTCTTATAAGAATATTATAAACATCCTTATTTGATATTGAGTCAATATAAAAACGTTTTCTTGCTTTAGCTAAAGAATCAAGATAATAACCTTGTTTTACAGGATCTCCCTTAGCTAATTTTTTTGATAAATTAACTGCCTGTTCGTTATTGGCATATCTTTTAGCCCTGTTTTCTACTTTTTTTGTAAAAAAGGTAAATGATATCTGGAAAAGACAAACTAATGCAAATGTAATAGTAAAAAATTTTATTGTACCTTTATTCTCCATTTGATTATTAAATTTAATATGAAAAGATATATTTTTTTGAGCCTGCAAATATATAATAACATTTGCAATTTAACAATTATAAGAAATATAATTATTTTAAAACTTTTATTAAAAACTTTAATAATTATAAATATCAGAACTCTCTAATAACATCATTTTTACAATCTTATTCATAGAGTTAGCCATGTCAATAGTTACCTCTTTTACTTTATCTCTGAGCACCTTTGGAATGTGTTCTAAAACTTTTGTTATATCGTTAGAGCGTGTTCCCGCAACCATTGCTACTAAAGCTTCTTTTCTCCCTTTCTTTTCTTTATTAGTTAGAACAGTATATAATTCTTCATCGGATAGGCTTGTTTCATCAAGGCTTAAATGAGTACCAATATTCTCAGGAAAAACCATCCATTTATCCGCATGTTCTCGTTGATTCCAAGCTTTGTAATTACTTAAATATTCTTTGTATTGTTGCCCAAAATGATTACCATTGATGTAATAAAATTTTTCTAAGCTGTTGCCACTTATTGGGTAGTTATCCAAATATACCTTTTAAAAAAGTTGCAAAGCCCTTGGTTAAATGAGTACCCTTTGCAACAGTATTCCAGTTTCTTGAGATAATTACTCCTGTGGACTCAATCTCCCACCTTCGCCTCATAATATGTAAGAATGTAGCTTTATTCCTTATTGGAAAATCTTGGACTATTGATGACTTATGAAAACCTTTTGATAATAACTTCCCTTTTTTATAATTCTATGGTGGTTGATTTTTTTCATCGAGATAAATATGTATCTCTTTCTCTTGTGTTTCAAGCGATACTATCTCAAAATATTCAAATACCTCTTTAGGTAAAAATAATTGAAATACGTCTTTTATTGATATGTCTTTTTCTTTCATTGTTATTTTGTTTTTTAACATAAAATTACAAATTTATTTTTCTTATCCTCAACTTTTTTAAGTCAGAAATATTGATTCAAATGATATAAAAGGCGATATTACTGTATATAATTTGCCAGTACAAGTAATAACAAGAAAAGCTATTGTAAATAATTCAATAAACAAGGTAAGCATTAAAAAATCAAAAGTTATTATATTATAAAAGTATTAACAAATAAAAATGTTTATACTGATAAGGTATTTATAAAATAAATCTAAATGGTGTTTTCTCTTATTTTCAATGAGTTAGATGTAGCTTACTTATACTAAATATTTCAACAGTTTATTTTTAAAACTTTATTTTTATAATCAATCACTGCTTCTTGCTGTATTAATAAATCACCACCTAAAACGCCATCAATAGCAGGTATATTAAGCAAATTATAAGATTGATTAATATGGATTAAATCAAGAATAATAACTTTGTAGTTTTTAATGATACAATCACCGATTTTTAATTCTTCAATAAGGGTCGCTTTGCTTTCTATTGAGTTTGTTCCAAGTCCTGCTGAAAGTTTTTCATTTACTTCAAAATAAGCTTGTTGCTCTGAAATAAATTTTTTTATTTTTGAAATGTCAAATACTGATTTAGAGGCACCGGTATCAATTAATACAGTGGCGTGTTTACCATTTACTGATGCTGGAATCATTATATGACACCCATCGCCTTCAATTGAAATAATGTTTATTGGTATTTCTGTGGTCATCTTTTTAATAATTAAAATTTTTATCTATTTAGTAAATTTGATATATGAGCCTATTTGTAAGTATAAACATATATGGATTAAATATTATTTCTTAATTAGTGTCCGTCCATAAAGTCCATTTTCTGCGTTACGCCCCGGTACGCCACAGTACGGTCGTTCCTCCCTACTGGGTAAACTGCGCTACGGGGTAAACTTGTCTTTAAAACAGTCATTTACAAAAGTAAACTCTGCTTTTTTTGACTTCACAAGCCTTGAAAATGAACATTCTGAACTAAACACTGACTTTATGTAAAGACTATAATTAGGGCTTGTCCATAATGTCCGATTTCTTTATTTCGGCAAGCTCAATACAAGCTGTTAT